>JAJYDT010000103.1 GCA_021777335.1 Pseudomonadota bacterium
GATCGCGTCGACGTATTCCTGGAACATGATCTGCTGGGCAGGCTGCCCGAACTTCAAGGTCTCGAGGAACCGGAAGTGGGCCTGGGTCCAGGGTGTTTTGCCGTCGTAGCGCCGACCGTGACGCAGCGGAAACGCCGCGAGCCGCTACTTGGCCCCTCGTTCGGCGCTCTTCATGTCTGCGCGCCCGCGGGTAAGATCGCGCAGCGCTTCCTGGGCGTCATCCGGCACCCACACCGCGGTCAGCTCGCCGGCCCGATGCAGACGCGCGAGCATCAATGCATCACGCCGGTCGATCTTCACGCGGTCGCCTGGCTTCTTCGGGATGAGCGACGGAGCAACCGACGAGGCAATGTTCATTCAATGACCGCAGTTGCCGGTAGACTTCGTACCCACAGGGCCCGGCTTCATAGCAGAACGACACCGTGGCCTGACCCCGGGTGAGCGGCTTTAGGAACTTCGTGAGCGCCTCGGGGGTATTGGCAATCTCCCCGAAGAACCGGGGCTCATTCCTGGATCCGTCCGCCACGGCCACGGCAATGGTCTCTTTGTGTACGTCGAGTCCCACGTACTGGAGCCACAACTGGCGCGACAACGCACTGCTCAGGCCGGGACGGAAATGGACAATAGACAGGGCAGTCCCGCGTCGCGGAGGGCAAGTTACATCCGGCAAGGGTGCAATTTGCAGTTAATATCTGTATTGATATAATTGGTGAGTGAAGCCCATCACCTTCCTCGGCGATTCGCTGGAGGCCGTTCGCGCGTTTCCGGTGACGGCGCGGCGGGAGGCCGGGTTCCAGCTGGACCGCATCCAACGCGGTTTGCTGCCCGAGAACTGGAAACCGCTAAGGACTGTGGGCCCCGGGGTCAATGAGATCCGGGTGCGCGACGAGGCCGGGGCATTTCGGGTGTTGTATGTCGCCAGTCTTCCCGAAGCGCTCTACGTGTTACACGCTTTCCAGAAAAAGACTCAGAAAATGACCCAGGGTGACCTGGAACTGGCACGGGCGCGGTTTAAGACACTGAGGAAGACACGATGAAGAAACGAACCTTTGCGAGCGTATGGGACGCCATTGAGGACACCCCTGAAACCGCCGCCAGCATGCGCGTACGGGCCGAACTCATGATCGCCGTACAGCGTTATGTAGAGAAGCGCGATGAGACCCAATCACAGACGGCCAAACGGCTTGGAATTACGCAGCCACGCCTCAATGACCTGCTGCGCGGGCGCATCGAGAAATTCAGCCTCGATGCCCTGGTCAACATGCTCGCGCGGGTCGGCCGGCAGGTCAACGTCACGGTCAAGAAAGCCGCGTAACCCATGCGGCGCGTGTGCCCGGCTGTGATGAACCGAGCGACTGTCGGTGTTAGGCGGAACTCCAGGTGAATGAGTAGTATCCGTCCAGAGACGGCAATGGGCGTAACGGTTATAAAGATCTGCTTCTCGGCCTTTACTGCCATTCGCGGCGTACACGTGCCAGGTCTGCTTCATGTTCAGCAGCGGTCGCTGACCCGCACACATTGAGATCGCAGGGACTTGTTCTTCCAAGGGTAGTATCGGAAATCACAATGCAAAGGTAGTCGAACGGTCCAGGACGTTCTACGCCCACTCGATCACAGGTATAAATCATGGTCGTTTACAGGCTGCGATGACCGGGCAACAACTGCAGCGCCCGGATGTCTGTTCCAGAGGCCAATAGCAGACGGAGCCATTGCTCCCTTCTTCTTTTGCCAATGCTCAGCGAGCGCTTCCAGCGTCTATGCCACGAGCCGTGGTACCTTGCTCACGTCGACCTTGCGTGCAGCGTGCCAGGCGTCATAGGCGGCCTGCATGCGCAGCCACACGTCGGGGCCATTCCCGAAGGCTGCACCGAGGCGGACCGCGACCTCGGCAGATACCGGCTTGCGTTCGCGCAGGATGTCATACAGGTGCTGGCGGGAAATGCCGAGCGCCTCCGCAACTGCGGTCTTGCTCAGCTTCAGCGCCGGCAGAATATCCTCGCGCAGCAGCGCGCCCGGATGGGTAGGGCAGCGCTTTGGATTGCGCTTTGCGGCGAACTCGGTCATGGCGATTCTCCAGTTAGTGGTACTGCTCGAGGTCCACGCGCAACGCGTCTCCCCCGGTGAACTCAAAGGTGAGGCACCAGGGTCCATTGACGTGCACGGAGTAGCGCTGCAGCCTGCCGTGTACGGGGTGAAAATCAAAGCCCGGCACGCCCATCTCCTTGACCATTGTGGCGGCATCCAACCGGTCCAGTCTTCGCAGGATGCGCTCGTGTAGCCTGCGGTCGATTTTCCGGGTTGAACCGGTGGACCACAGCTCGGCGAGTGCCTTGCTCCGGAAGCTTTTCAGCACCCACACAGTGGAAGCGGAATGTGTACAGACGTCAACCGCTGGCTTACGCTATTGGCAACCTATCGGCCCAACAGCTGTGCGAGTTCGGTTGCGCTGTCCAGAGATTCGGTCAGGGCAGTCTCCTTCAGGACGGGGCTTGTGGCAAAGCGGCACTCCGCTTGGACGGACACTTCGCTCCGAAACGGGACGAGTACCCTGTGCGTGCAATTCGGCCTCACCGGTCCGGTGGGACGATCCGGAGCGAGTATCTCGATTACATCTTATTCCGGAATGCTACCGACTTGGAGCGAAAACCCAATTCATTCAAGACCTATTACAACAACTACCGCGTCCATAGCACCCTTGCTGGCCAAACGACCGATCGATGGAACTGCCGCCGTTGCCAGAAGATTGACGCATATTGTATGCGCGCACGACAAGGAAGGAACCTGTAAGATTATACCGACATGCCCTATGGGGCCATATCGACCCGCTTCGGCCATCCGGGCTAACGCTACTGATTTCTGGTGCTCGGCCATTCCGGACAGTCGAGCATCGAGAGTTTAATGGCCGCTGACAGGTCCGTTGCGGACGTATCAGCGCTCGACGCATGCCCGTGATCCGATGGGGTTGCACGGTGGGCTCGATACGCGTGCGGATGTGCTCGACAATCCGCGCGGGTGGACCGATCCGGGAACCTGCGTAGGCCCATTTAGCATCGTTGACGTCATCATTGGTTGGTTGGTAATTTGCGAACTACGGTTAGTTGCTGCAACTATTCCAATAGCATTTCCAGAACATATGAAAGACGGAAACAAGCCAGCGAACCCAGAGAAATTGCAAACGGCGATTCCCCATTCATCTGCTACCGACGCTCGCAGATTTCCTGGGCTTCTGTCAGCGGTAGCCGTCGCTGTACTGTCTGGCGTTCTTTTCTGGACATGGCTTTCGTCAAGGGCCGGCATGAACGCGACAAGAGAAAGTGGAACCGCCGTGGTGAGCGAGTTGGCGCCAGTGAATAGGCGTGATCTAAATGCCGCATTAACGACGATGGACGGCTCGGATGCTTTTCTGGCGCGATTCAAAAATGATGCGCGCGGCTGCCCGCAACCGCTGGCATGGGTCTCCGTGGCACTTGCCCCTGGCCAGCCGCCGGGAACGGTTCGTCTGCAGTCCGGGGCCTATTTCTCCCCCACATTTAAATTAACGAGCGTGCCGCTGAGGGTCGCGATTCCGTATCCGGCTCCCTATGAAACCGGGTATGGACGTTTATCCATCATGCATACGGGCGGGACGGGATTGATCGCGCTGCGCCCGACTTGGTACGCATTGGCGGATCATTCCGTCATGACGCGCGATGTGACTTGGCACCATGGCGACCGTTGCAAATCTGCTAATGAATAAATTCACGAACTGGATTCGCAATCAACTAGGACCGAGCCCATTGATCGGACTCAGCATGCTAGTGATGAGCGTTCTGGCGGTCCTCTCGGCATTTAAGATCAGTCCATCACTGCCGCCCGGTTTTGGTTACGCTCTCTTGACCGCGGTGATAGCTTCAGCTGCATTGTATTGGCTCATTCGTGTTGGGCAGTTGTGGCCCAAAGTCGTTGGAGGCGGTGCCGGAGGGTATCGACTGCGGCCTCGTTCCGGGGTTGGCTTGACGGATCCGAGCGGGAAGGTTTCCGGCATCGCAGCACTCGATGAATTGTCCAGCATGATTGGACTTAACACCGTCAAGTCGGAGATTCATACTTTGATTCAACGCTTAAGGGTCGAGGCCGCGCGGCAGGAACAGGGGTTGCCGGTTGCGCCGATTTCTCTGCATATGGTCTTTGCAGGCCCGCCAGGCGTGGGCAAGACGGTGGTCGCCAGACTCTATGGCGAGATCCTTCGTGATCTCGGGGTACTGCAGAAGGGTCACGTTATCGAGACGGACCGGTCGGGATTAGTTGCCGGATACGTTGGACAGACAGCGCTGAAGACAAAGCAGCGCATAGCCGAAGCGCTCGACGGCATTCTTTTTATCGATGAGGCGTATGCGCTTTCGGCGCATCCCGCGGGTGGTTCCGACTCCTTCGGGCAGGAAGCCATCGATACGCTCCTCAAGGAGATGGAGGACAAGCGAGACAGACTGATCGTCATTGTTGCAGGGTATTCTGACCAGATGCGCCAATTTGTGGCGAGCAATCCAGGGTTGCCGTCCCGTTTCACGAAAACGATACGGTTCGACAGCTACACTGCGGAAGAACTTGTGGCGATCCTGCATGCCACAGCTCGCCGGGAGGGATTGCATATGGACAATGAATCGGACCAGATCGCCAGGGCCTTTTTCGAGCGCGCAAGTACTGCGCCGGACTTTGGTAATGCACGCACCGCGCGTACGTTGCTGGAGCGAGCGCGCGAGGCGCAGGCAAGTCGGATTTCCCCAGCTTTGGCGCACGGAAATGTTGATCTAGCGGAATTGACCTGCGCCGATATCGCATCTGCGGTAGGGTCCATGTCATGAGCAGGATTTTCGGGAAATTAGGATTTATACATGCTCGCCTCTGGCAGCAGGACGGACTCTATCGGGCCGCTTTTCTTTTCGGGCCAGCCGTGCTCGTTGGCATCCTGGGCGCAGGCGTTGTCCGGGTGGCCGTGCAATCCTTTGAAACATTCACCTATCGGCCGTCTCGTTGGGCGGTCCCGATGGGTCAGAACAAGAACTGGAACAGTGATGGAGGAATTCAAGTCATTAAACCACTCCGTTCGCTTCCGACAATTGAAGCGAATGGAGCTTTATCGGGCTACGTGCCGGGGTGGCAAGTGACCGCCGAACCGGCTGAAGTCAATCGAGCCATGAATGTTGACGTCATTGGACGACCCCTTATCGCTGCGTTTCGCATTAGCGGTCCGAAAGTAGATGTGTCACAGCTCATAGGACGAGGGGTGGGGCCGCAGCGTTATGTCGGTGTGGGGACCAGCCTCTTGGCGATTAGGGCAGCAGGAATCTATGCGTTGGCGGTTCGCTTTGAACGGCCTGCCGCCCCGCCAGCGGACTGCTTTACCCGTGTGGCATTTGGACAAGGACGGATCGTCTCAAATTTAGACGTCGACGTTGTTCAAGATGTGTCGCACACATTCGATGCCGTCCCGTTCAGCCTGCAACCCGGGTTATATCCGATTGGCTGGGCGTTTGGTTGTTGGCACGGCAAACGGATGACCGCGCCCGGGCAGCTTGCGTTGTTGATACGCTATCCGGGGCGGAAAACCCTTATGCCAATACGTTCGGAGGATCTCGTCTTGCCGGGCCATCAATAAGGCTCTTCCGACTTTCGTGTGGGTGAGCGCATGAACGATCATCGTGCACAACCGGCAGGATAGAGATCAAGGCCTCCGCAATGGAAGAGGATGGCAATGCGGTATCGGGCGAAGTTGCGATAGCTCCGGGCGTTGGCCTTCAAGAGCTGGATCTTGCCGTTAGTGCCTTCGGCGGCAGCGTTGGTGATACGGTGTTTCGTATAGGCCAGCAGTCCCGGGAGATGGCGCTTCAGGGTCTTGGCGGCGGTGATGATCGGGA
>JAJYDT010000104.1 GCA_021777335.1 Pseudomonadota bacterium
AGCCCCGGGGTGGACGATCAGACGTTTTACCTGAAACCCATCACCAGTATCCACGTTCTCATAAGATCCCCAGGGCCTGTGCACCTTGCGGTGGTGCTTGCATTCCTTGCGTCCGTCGCGAGCGAGCGTCTGTACGAGTTCCTTGACCTCCTGCACGCGGTTTTTTGGGGCAACCAGCACGGCATCCGCGGTCTCGACGACAACCATGTCCTCAAGACCAATAGCCGCCACGAGACGTGATTGTGCAAGCACGAGGCTTCCGTGACTGTCACGCGCCACGACGTCCCCCTGAAGCAGGTTATCGTTACTGTCGCGTGACGCCTGCTGCCAGAGCGAGGACCACGCGCCAATATCCGACCAGCGGGCGTCGAGACGGCAGACGCGTGCGCGGGAAGTCTTCTCCATCACGGCATAGTCGATCGAATCCGAGGGACAGGCGCGGAACGCCTCTACATCCAGCCGGAAAAATGTTTCATCCTGCTGTCCGCGGTCACAGGCCCCCTGGCACGCCTTCATGATCCCAGGGGCAAAGAGACCGATCTCCTCGATCCAGACATCGGCACGCATCATGAAAAGCCCGCTGTTCCAGAGATACTCACCGGACTCCACATAACGCCTCGCGAGCTCCGCTGCGGGCTTTTCCACAAATGCCTCGACTGTGCCGTCCCGTCCCTGCTTGATGTACCCGTAGCCGGTCTCAGGCCGGTCAGGCGTGACGCCAAAGGTCACGATTGCACCGTCCCGAGCAAATATGGCGGCAGCTTCGACAGCAGCCTCGAAGGCGCTGCGGTCCCCGATCAGGTGGTCAGAAGGCATGACCAGCATGAGGGACGCGGGCTGCTCTTTGGCAAGCACGAGAGCGGCGCAGGTCAACGCTGGCGCGGTATTCCTGCCAACCGGCTCGAGGAGGATCCGGCCGGGCTTGCCGATCAGGCGGAGCTGCTCCGCGACCACGAAACGATATTCTTCGTTACACACGACGAGTGGTGGCACATGTGGAGACAACCGATCAATACGGACGCAGGCCTCCTGCAGCAGGGTCTGGCCACCGAAGGGCGCAAGCAGCTGTTTCGGGTGCTGCTCACGCGAAAGCGGCCATAGGCGGCTGCCTGAGCCCCCTGAGAGCACGACGGGTTGAATCGGTGTGCGTTTATCGTCTGCCATTATCACTGCCTTTTAGTCCTGCCGGTCCTGGATCGAACCTATTCCAATCTTTATAGTGAAGCGGCGGCGAGCACGCAAACCACCACGGGTGGCTTAATCGCGCGATATCGCATCAAGCAGGGGACACTGACTCCGAAAGGAGTGCCCCAACATACCGACCGACCCCTTCCTCCACGGTGAGGAACGGGCGGTCATACCCGATCGCCCGCAGCGCTGAGATATCCGCCTGTGTGAAACTCTGATATTTTCCTTTCAATGCCTCGGGGAACGGGATGTAGCGAAGGACACCATCCCGGCGCAGCTCATCGCGCGACGAGATGGGTTCTGAGCGCTCCTGGCGCAGCCGATTCGCAACCGCCACGGCTACGTCGTTAAAGGTCTGGCTGCACCCGGTCCCGACGTTGAAGAGGCCGCTCTTTGCGGGATGATCCAGAAAAAAGAGGTTCACGGCGGCGATATCCTCGACCGAAACAAAATCCCGACGCTGCTCGCCGGGCTCGTAACCATCATTGCCCTCGAATAACCGCATGTGCCCGTCCTGCTGGTATTGGTGGAAGAGCTGGAACGCGACCGAGACCATGCGGCCCTTGTGCTGCTCCCGCGGACCATACACGTTGAAATAGCGGAATCCCGCAATCTGGGCGGTCTTGACGGGTAACCGCTGCCGGACATACTGATCGAACAGGAACTTCGAATAGCCGTAGATATTGAGCGGCGACTCATGGGCGCGCTCTTCCTTAAACACGGTCCCGGCACCGTAAACCGAGGCAGATGAGGCATAGAGGAAGGCGATCCGCTCGGACTGGCAGAAATGCAGCAACTCCTTCGAATATTCGTAGTTGTTGGCCATCATATAGGCACCGTTGTGCTCCATCGTGTCGGAGCAGGCGCCCTCGTGCAGAACGGCGCGCAGACGGCCGGCCCAGCCGCCCCTGCGCACCTCGGCGAGAAAGTCTCGTTTGTCGACGTAGTCAGCGACCTCGCAGTCGACGAGATTGCGGAACTTGTCTGCCTTTTCCAGATTATCGACCACGAGCACGTCGCGCTCGCCCCGACCATTCAGGGCCCGAACGAGATTAGCGCCAATGAACCCTGCACCACCCGTCACACAGATCAGCTTTTTCTTGACCGTCACAACCGTCCCACCTCGCGCTCCAGTTCCGCATGCGTGATCGCGACCGCTCCCAGCTTGCCCACAACGATCCCTGCCGCAAGATTGGCAAGATGGATCGCCTCACTGAGATCCCCCCTTATGGCACAGACGGCGCCCACCGTCGCAATCACCGTGTCCCCGGCGCCCGTCACGTCGTACACTTCGCGCGCCCGAGTGGGTATATGAAGCGCGCGCCCGTCGCGCTCAAAAAGGCTCATGCCTTCCTCGCTGCGCGTCACCAGAATCCCGCCGAGATCGAGATCGGCGATCAAGGCCCGCGCCTTCTGTTCCAACTCGGCCTCGTCCCGGAACCGACCCGCCACCCGCTCGAACTCGCGCCGATTGGGCGTGATGAGCGTGGCACCGCGATAAGGTCGGTAGTCCTCGCCTTTAGGGTCGATCAGGATGGGCCGTCCCGCAGCGCGCGCTGCACGGATCATCTCTTCAATCCGCGCAAGCCCCCCTTTGCCATAGTCTGAGACGATGACGGCATCACTCTGTCCAAGCGCCTTCAAGTAGGCGGCCGATAACTGCGCGGCAATGTCCTTGCTGACGTGGGTCTCGAAGTCAATGCGCAGGAGTTGCTGGTTGCGGGAGACCACCCGCAGCTTGACGGTCGTGTTGACCAGACGGTCACGCGCGAGCGTGCACTCGATTCCGGCCTCGCTCATGAGCCGATCGAGGAGATCAGCTGCGTTGTCGTCACCGCTGGGGCTGATCAGACTCGCCACTGCCCCGAGGCCGACCACGTTGGCAGCAACGTTCGCTGCCCCCCCGGGGCGCTCCTCGGAACGTTCCACGGCAATGACCGGCACCGGCGCCTCAGGCGAGATGCGATCGACCGCGCCGAACCAGTAGCGATCGAGCATGGCGTCGCCGACCACCAGCACGCGGGCACCACTGATGCGGGCCAGCAGTTTCTTCAGCATTGAAAGCCTCGCGTCGCCCGCCGCATGATCGCGGACCCTGCCTCCAAAGAAAAGGCGCCTACGGCGCCGGATGCGCGACCCGTCACGACAGGCACGGTATACAGCCCATGGTCCCGCCGGGCCATTATAGGACGCGATTCGGAACGAGGCCATCCCGTCAGCTGGGTGGAGTAGACAACCCTCCGGAGCCCACCACCGGGTAACTCCACAAGGTCTTTCGAAAGGGCTACGTGATACCCAGTCGGGAGCCCGGACCTGGCCCCGATCAATGGCCGCCGTGGTCTCTTATAAGACCATCGCCGCAATACGCATGTTTTCGCAGCTGGTGTCTGGGAACTGCCGACCTGATATCACCGGCATGTTCATCCCGCCCCACGAAGTTGCGTAGTACCTATCGGAGCGCGTCTTCACTCCAACTCGCTACCCGCATCAAGTAATGGCACGCTTGTAATTTTGTATTTGGCCGCACATCGCATGTCATTGCCCTAATAAGACGATGTACCATGCCGACATCGGGATCAAAGATCCCCAGAAAACGGTCAAGATCCTCTGCCATCTCACGACGCACGGGGTACCGCTGAATCCCGTGAACATGCGCGCGTAACGCCACCGCCTGCTGTATTTTTCCGTGAAAGTCGCTCGCCGATCTCCGATGCTCAGCTCGATACCGCATCAGATATCCGGCGATCTTTCCGGTAACTATTCGCCAGAAACTGAGGGCCCCGACCTCATTTCCTCCATGTTGCCGGTAGAGTACCGTCGACGCGGGAAGCGTGCGAATCTCCCCATAAAGCCCGGCGCACAGGGCTAGCCACCAATCATGCATCAGCGCCTTTCGCGATAACGGCAGCGCTACATCAACGAGTGCCCGGTTCATGAGGATGGTACACCCTGTAACATAATTCTGGACAAGGAGCGTGCTGAGCGGCTTGTTGCCGGAGTGACTCAGTTTCTGATAACGCCTGAGGGATGCATGCAGAGGCGCAAGCCGCTCATCCACGATCGAAAGATCCGAATGGACCAGCACTGGCATACCCGGATCGACCTCTTGCTCCGTCTTGCGGAGCAATGACATTTCGAGCGACAGTTTATCAGGCAACCAGACATCATCCTGGTCGGAGAGGGCAATGTAGGGCTCACTACACCGCCTTATTGCCGTCTCGAAATTCCGTATGACCCCGAGCCGTTCATCATTTACAAAATATCGTACCGGAAAACTGGCTTCCGTCGCGAAGGCCGACACAATCGCCTGCGTGTTGTCACTTGACTGATCATCACAGATGACAAGCTCGGCCGGTGCAAACGTCTGAGATCCAATGCTCTCGAGCTGTTCACGAAGGAAGGCGCCGCCGTTATACGTGCACAAGGCCACCGAAATGCTTTCAGTAGTCACAATCCCCTCGCATCCCACAGTGCTTGCGACGTGCTAGCGACGGTTCAGTGCGTTGAAACAGGAGGTTCATGAACCAATGCGCAAAACTGATATGATTTCTCGCCATAGCATAAGGTCGTCCAACCCGCCTGTGGCGTCACCCAGACACCCTGATTATAGGGCGCAATCCAAGTCGAGGCTATCCTGACCTGCCCATGGAATCTGCATCGGGGTAGCACGAGAATGCCTTGAGTAGAGAGGATACAAACCCGCCAAAAGCAGTACGCGAAAAACGCGCTGGATCTGGGCCGAGTAGGTTCGCTGGGATCAGACCCAGCCTGTCGGACAGCGGTCGAGGGTTGTATCAGGAAACCGTCAAGGAAACAACACAGAGCATGCGCGTACCGAACTCGTGCCCCAGTCTGTTTCACAACGTTTACCGCCGTCTGGCCAGTACGGACTTTTCGCCGAGCACCAGTGGGCTACCCGGATGAAGATCGGCACAAGTGTACGGGTATCGGCATATACCATAAGTTGCGGGCGCCGCGCACATCCCCGACGACCGGCGCAGCCGCCTTCTGACACTTGAGAAATTGACGCAACCCTCGCGCCCCGGCCCTGCCAATGGTATGGCCTTCCGCAGCGAGGACCAATCGCCCGTCGCCCGAAATCTCCACAATGTGTGTATTACGTTTCCTCGCACCCATCTGTCTGGCCAACTCCGCGGGCAGACGCACTGCGAGACTATTGCCCCACTTTGGATACCCCAAGTTCCCTCCGGGCATGCTGGCTTGTCATCCCATCACCTGACTTATCTATGTGTATCGACATAATGCGCTGGGGGACGCCCTGCTCCCGTGATATGTGATACAAGAACCGGCCTGGGGACGACAGAGGGCCCAGCGCATTCATTACCGCGCGAGATGCGCGTAGGCCGGCCAGGTCTGCAGACGCGTATCCGTGAGCGCCTGGCCCACCGTAAAGTGATACATACTCTGCAGGACATCCCCCTGGATGCCGAGAACCTCGTGTACCGCATCATCAAAGTAACAACCGATGCCCGTACCCGCAAAACCGGCCGCCTCGGCTTCAAGGTAGAGCACCTGCCCCAGAATGCCCGCCTCCCAGAAGAGTTCCCGATAATGCCACGGTCCCGCCGCCAGACTGGATTCATATTCGGCCAGCATGCCGAGGCTGAACATTCCATCAGCCGCGATATCCTGATGACACGACAACGTACGTGCGGCATTTTCCGTATTGGCC
>JAJYDT010000105.1 GCA_021777335.1 Pseudomonadota bacterium
CGTTTGACTGCACCCTGTCCAATGTCATCAAGAGCCGACGCGCCAGACGCGGCCCTAACTGATGGCGCCGATTGCAGGCGGCCGTCTGCGCGACTTGGGCCATGAATACATAGAGATATTTATTCAGCTCCTTTCGTAACGACGGATTACGCCTCAGTTCGTTGCGAAACGAAACGGCCATCATTCGCGCCGCGGTTCCCGAGGCCTGCACCAGCATGCGGAAAGATGAAACGCTGGCGCCTAAAAAAAGCCCCATTCCCGCCATACCTTCCCGGCCGACCAGTCCTACTTCGACGCTTGCATGCCTGTCGACGGGGTTCAGTAACGAAATGATCCCGTTATTGGGAAAGTAGACATGCCGCATCGGCTTGCCCGGCTCACCAAGTACATCGCCAGTCGCAAGATTCACCTGTTCACTATGCGCGAGCAACCGCCGTCTTTGCTCCGGCAGCAAGGCCAGCAGGACGCCATTAGTTTCCCCGATGTGGGTGTTACCAGCCATTAACTTCCTCTGCGCGCCAGTTAATACACATCCGCTCGTACATACTGTGCGACAACGCACATATCGTAATCGGAAGTGAACAGCCTCTGTCAGGAAAGCCGGGCACGCATGCGCGAGAAACAGCTTGCTGCGGGCATGAAGAAGAAAGATTAGCGCGGCTCGCGGCGGGCCTGATGGGCCAGCAGGCCTACAATTGGGCCGCGATACACGACGCTTCGCGCCCACATGTCCACCCGCTGCGCGCGAACCGGCCTGCTCCGGACTTTTCCGGAGCAGGCAAACTCCGCTTGAAACCGGCTGCGCCGGCAGTAATCTCGCCAACGGTCCCGCTGCCGGCGGCTAAACCCTCAACTGATTACTCCGGCACGCAGGCGAAAAACTGATTTTCGGACCCTGATGCATCGTGAGATAATCTGCCGACGAGAACTTGTGTGTTGCGCATGTCGACGCTTACAGGGTGATGGTGCCTGCCCCCTATTTATCCCTGCCGTCACACAGGCCTGCGGCAAGCAGGCCTCCCATCCGCGGTTTTGGTCCAGACCGATCGGCACGCCCAGTCGCGTCTCCATGGATTCCGCGTACGCCGGTGGCCATCATCAACAGATGTTGCCGGGCCATTCTTAAATTATCATCGCTTCCATGCTCGACTCTTCAGCGAAGAGACTGGTCACGCTAACGTCAAGGCTGCTGCTCTCGCTGGGAGCAAGCGATCATATTCTTTCTTTACAACCGCATAGCATTCACATACCTCCTTCTCGAGTCCCGGACGATCGAGGATTGTGATGTGGCCACGCGCATACTGAATCAGACCCATGGCCTGCAGATTGCCCGCTGCCTGGGTGACCCCTTCACGGCGTACCCCCAGCATGTTGGCAATCAATTCCTGAGTCATGCTGAGCTCATTTGACACTAGACGATCCAGGCTTAGCAGCAGCCAGCGGCAGAGTTGTTGTTCCACCGAATGGTGCCTATTGCACACCGCGGTCTGTGACATCTGCGTGATCAACGCCTGGGTGTAGCGCAACAACAAATGCTGCAACTCGCTGTGGCGCTCAAATTCCTTTTTAAGGACTTCTCCCTTCAGCTGAAATGCCTGACCGGCGCTTTGTACCAATGCCCGGCTGGGCGTAGTGCCGCCTCCCATGAACAAGGCGATGCCCACCATGCCCTCATCGCCGACCACGGCAATTTCCGCAGAGGACCCGTCCTCCAAGACGTAAAGCATCGACACAATACAGTTCGGGACCGGAAAATATACGTGCTCCAACTCGGCGCCGGATTCGTAGATCACCTTGCCAAGCGGCATAGCAACCAGCTTCAAATCCGGAAGCATCCGATTAAGCACCTCCCTGGACAGGGCGGCTAGCAGGCGGTTGTCCTTTGGCATTATTTTCGCTTCCGATCGAATACCGGCTGCATTACCCATAGCTGCTGGCTCTCCCCAATGGAACGTATTTGTACAGGCGATGCTAGCGGATTGTACCGGGTACCTGGCGCACGCTATGTACGCAAGTGTACTTAGCCTAATACAGTCATTGTGAGCTAGCAATCACCAGTTTGCGAACTGTTAGCAGAGGGCCATGCATGCTGCTCATTGGTGCAGCTGCTTTTGGATCGCGGCTTGATGAATGAACCTCAGGGTGCAGCACCGGGTCTCCGGTCACCTGCGTAGAATAAGCCCGGTCACTACGAGGACATTGAGGAGATCATGGGTGTATGTTCGCCAACGCACCGAGTACGCAGGCTTTTCTCTGTAAATAATTAACAGGGCCCTGAATAAGAGATTTTGCGGCGCCCTGCAGTTGCGGCATTGCAGACAATTTACTGAGAAACCAGCCATGGCACGAAACTCCCGTACGAGCGAGACGGTGTACCTCAACGCAGTTCGAGGCACGAAACATCATGGTAAGAGGCGCACTCCCGGCGCCTCCCAGCAATCAGCCTTCGGTACCGAGGCAATGCGCGTGCTACCGCCGTCATCCCTAAACGCAATCACCAAAGAAATCTCCGAATTCCGACATCTTGCAAAGAAAACACAGCACCAGATCGATATCCTGGTCGCGCGGAATACAGGTCTGCAAGAGGAGTTCGCCACGCTTATCCAGAAGGGGGCGCCGGTCCACCACTCGGCCCACCACGATGCACTGACGGGCCTTCCCAGTCGCAGTTTGCTTCTAGACCGATTCCGCCAGGCCATGTTTCAATCAGACCGGAATCACAAACGTCTGGCGCTGTTATCACTCGATCTGGACAAGTTCGAAAGCATCAATGACACACTTGGACATGCCGCTGGCGACAAACTCTTGCATGCGGTGGCGCGGCGCATAACAGCGGTCATCCGCGGCGCCGACACTGCCTGCCGTTACGGTGGAGCCAGGTTTGTCATCATGCTAGCCGAAATTGACAGTCCTACTTTCGCGACCGCACTTGCCATGGAAATCGGCGGGGGTCTCAGCGAACCGTACCACATTGCCGGTCACGAAATTCACCTGGGCGTCAGCCTGGGCATTTCAGTCTATCCGAGCGACGGACAGAATTTTGACGATTTGATGAGCCTGGCCGATGTCGCCACACGTCACAACAAGGGCACGGGAATGCGAACCTCAATCACGGAACTGCCTCACGAAGAGGGTCACGATGCAGGATTGCACGATCCGCTTTCCTCGGACAATTCCGGAAGAATACATGTAACAGAGAGATTGATTCCCAATTAGGTAATGAAATCGCAGCAACAGCAATATTTGCAGCCGAAAATGTAAGGTCCGCTGTCTGGTTCAGAAACTCGAACTGCCGAAAGTGCGTAGGCATGGGATTCTGCCAGGCGGTCTTATAAAGAGTTTTTCATGAGTGGCGCTAATACCGACAATTAGGACGTCACGGGACATGAATCCGGAAAATCGCTCGCATCGGTTGCAAATCAGGATAAGATACGATCGTGGTATTCACCTAATCGGGCGCACCTCTGGGAAGTTCCGGATCCGAATGGCGCACTAGCAACACGCCCGCAGTCGATGCAAATCGTTCCGGAACAATCCGAATTTTTTTCCGGAAAAACACGAAAATGTCATATATGGCATTGCCGATAATGCACGCGATTCTGCCATAGATTGTACCGACTTTGATGCGGCTGGGCGGAAATCAGCTGCGAAAGCGATTTGCTCGCCATTTTATTGCTATCCACATATCCGGAATCGTTATTCGTCTTGTTTGTGCCGCAGACATTCCGGTCCATGAATTCAATATCCGCTCAGGATCCGACAAGCCGCCAAGGCGGGCCGCCCGAGATGCTGCCTAAATACTTTGACGACAATCGGATTCGCGGAATATCCGCTGCAAACAGGAGGCCTTTGAATTGAAGCCACACAGCACGACTATCTCCGGACATTGGTTCCGTGTGCGGACGAAGCTTCGCAGTGTCGGCGCGCCGCCGGCCGACCCGGTTGGCGAACCACCACTGCGATCGGAATTGTTCAGTGCCGATCAGATGGAGAAACATGGAAAGAGTCTCGCGGTCTCGCACCGACTGAGCACAGGAACAGCTCCGGACCTGCTTCTGCCACGGCTGGCCGATAATGAACAGGTCCTGACCGATACCCGCGATTTGCTCACAGCTGCGGTGACGGAAAACCAGCGGATCACGCCGGCCGGGGAATGGTTGCTCGATAACTTCTACCTAATAGAAGAACAGATCCACACAGCCAAGCGGCACTTGCCCAAGGGTTACAGCCGGGAGCTGCCACGCCTTGCTCATGGCCCTTCGGCCGGGCATCCACGTGCGTATGACATCGCTCTGGAAATAATCGCACACGGCGATGGACGGGTGGACCCGGAAAGTCTTTTCCGTTTCGTCGCCGCGTATCAGACCGTCACCACCCTCAAGTTGGGTGAATTATGGGCCATTCCGATTATGCTGCGCCTGGCCCTGATCGAGAACCTCCGGCGCGTTGCCGCGCGCAGCGCGGCTGGAAGGATCGAGAGAAACCTTGCCGGCTCCTGGGCCAACCAAATGATAGAGATCACCGAGAGCGATCCGAAGAGCCTGATCCTCGTGATCGCGGACATGGCGCGGTCGAACCCGCCGATGACAACCCCGTTCGTTTCCGAATTTACACGCCGCCTGCAGGGGCAAAGTGCTGCTTTGGCAATGCCGCTGACATGGATCGAGCAGCGACTCGCCGAGTCCCAGCTTACGATCGAACAGTTGGTGCAGTCCGGGAACCAGCAACAGGCCGCCGACCAGGTATCCATCAGCAACAGCATCGGCAGTCTCCGATTTCTGGGTGCCATGGACTGGCGCGAGTTCGTCGAGACGCTGAGCGTCGTTGAACAGATACTGCGCGAGGATCCTTGCGACGCATACCGAGGCATGGATTTCATCACGCGTGATCGCTACCGTCACGTCATCGAAGGAACTGCCAAGAAAAGCCATCTTTCCGAGACTGAGGTGGCGCGCAAGGCAATCGAACTGGCAAGCAGCGGAGCGGGCCTCGCATCACCTACGGGCAGTGGCGGAACCCGAACGGACCATGTTGGTTTTTATCTGATCGACAGCGGATTGCGCGAGCTCGAGCGGGCGGTCGCGGCGCGCGTTTCCCCATCCGGGGCACTCACAAACGCGGCGGGCCGTTTCCAATTTCCCCTGTATTTTGGCGCGATCGCGCTGATCACGGCGATTCTCACCACCAGCCTATTGGCACAGGCGGATGCCGGCGGGGTACGCGACTGGATACTCGCTCCATTGGGTATCCTGGTGCTGCTGGCCACCAGTCAGCTGGCCGTTGCGCTGGTGAATTGGCTGGCGACCTTATTGGTGACGCCGCACCCGCTGCCGCGGATGGACTTTTCCACAGGAATTCCAGAAAACTCGCGCACCCTGGTGATAATTCCAACAATGCTTACCAGCATTGAGAACATCGAGGATCTGATCGAGGCGCAGGAAGTACGGTTTCTGGCCAATCAGGATGAAAATCTGCGTTTCGGACTCGTGACTGATTTTCCGGACGCTCCCGAGGAAACGCTTCCAGGGGACGAAGTGCTGTTGCAGCT
The DNA here is from genome assembly GCA_021777335.1 of Pseudomonadota bacterium. GTDB lineage: Bacteria > Pseudomonadota > Gammaproteobacteria > Acidiferrobacterales > Acidiferrobacteraceae > JAJYDT01. The sequence goes on from JAJYDT010000105.1 coordinate 5,549, forward strand.
GGCCGAAACACGAATCACCGAGCTTAATGAAAAGCACAGGTCCTCGACGGGCGACCGTTTTTTCCTTTTCCATAGATCGCGCCGCTGGAATCCACAGGAGCGGATATGGATGGGCTACGAGCGCAAGCGCGGAAAGCTGGCGGATATAAATTTCCTTCTGCGCAGCAAATCAAAAAGTCGCTTTGCGCTGGTCATCGGCAACACCGATGTCTTGTTTAATGTTAAGTATGTCATTACGCTTGACACGGATACCCAACTACCACGCGACTCCGCACGGCAGTTTGTGGGCGCAATGGCGCACCCGCTGAATCGGGCACGCTACGACGAAAA
>JAJYDT010000106.1 GCA_021777335.1 Pseudomonadota bacterium
GTCCCGGGTGACGATCGACTCTCCGGGGCCAAGTGTAGGTCTGCGGGCCAGCGCCTCATCGACGCTCTCCGCCACCTGCACACCGGCAAGCAAGCCCTCGAGATCAACTGCTGTGGAGATCCGGCCAAGGAGTCCTTCCGAGACGTTCCGCGCACCGCCCTCGCCTGCGGCAAAAGCCACAACCGCACGCACGCCGGCAGCGACGCCTTCGGCCGCAACCTGCCCGAGATCGTCGGCAATGACTGCGCCGAGATCGGCGCCGAGCACCCGCTCGACGGCCTTCTCCCAGCCAGACTCAACCCGCAGTACGTCCGCGAGACGCTCGCGCCCCGCATGTGCTGCCAGCCAAACATCAAATTCGCCGCTGCGCTCTCCCCGCGCGGCGGCCTGCAACTCATCGAGTGACGCAAGACGTGCCTCCGCCGTCTGGATCTCTCCACGCAGCCTGTTGATGCGGCCCTGTAATTCCTGTTCCCGTGCCCGGCACGTCCGGCTGGCCTCGTCGAGATCCTGCAGCTTGAGTGCAAGCGCCTCGCATAACCGGTCCTGCTCCGTGACCTCGCGTCGCAGCAGCGCCCCGTCATCCTGCAATCCTTCCTCGACGGTCTGAGCCTCCTGCTCAAGCCGGGCAATGCGCTGTGAAAGCTCCGCGATCTGCCGCTCAAGATCCAGTGTCCGCGCGGACTCGATCGCAAGGCGCTTTTCGGCCTCGGCCGCTTCCGCAGTGAATCGGGTCCAGCGCTCGCGCCATTGCGCACTCGCGTGCTCCGCCTCACGAAGCCGGGCGGAAGCGGCATCGCGCACGCGCTCTGCTGTTTTGGCCGTGAAGGCCCTGTCCTCGATACGCTCTTGCAGCGCCGTCCGGGCGGCCGTATCTTGCGCGAGCGTCTCCTCGATCTGCCGAAGATCCCTGTCGATCAGATCCTGGTCCTTGAGACGCTGTTCGCGCTCAGTCCGGACATGGCCGATCTCCTGTTCGAGACGCGCCACCTCCGCGCCAATGGCGCGGAGGTGGCCGTCAAGCTCATGGGCGCGCTCGCGAGCCTCAATCTCCTCCGCGCGCAACCGTTCCAGAGCCGCTTCCGCTGCCCTTTGATGCGCAAGCGCACCCTCGAGATCGGTCTCTTTTCTTGTGAGCAGCGCTGCCTGCTCCGAAACCAGAAGATCGGTTTCCCGCAGGCGTACGGCAAGCAGCTCGCCGCGTAGGCGACGCTCCTCCTGCTTGAGCTCCTGATAACGAATCGCCGCCTTCGACTGGCGCTGCAGACGCGCAAGCTGCCCCTCGAGCTCCCGGCGTACGTCATCGACACGATCAAGATTCTCGCGCGTATGGCGCATCCGGTTCTCGGTGTCGCGACGCCGCTCCTTGTATTTCGACACGCCAGCGGCCTCGTCAAACAGCGTGCGCAGGTCTTCGGGCTTGGATTCAATGATGCGCGTGACTGTGCCCTGCTCGATGATCGCATAGGCACGGGCACCGACACCGGTCCCAAGGAACAGGTCCATGATGTCCCGGCGCCGGCAGCGGACACGGTTCAGGAAGTATTCCGACTCGCCGTCACGCCCGGCCTCACGCCGGATTGAGATCTCGGCATGTGTGGCATACGGCCCCGGGGCCCGGCCCTCGCTGTTGTCGAACACGAGTTCGACCGCGGCCCGGCCTACCGGCTTGCGCGTGCTTGAACCACTGAAAATGACGTCGCTCATCGAATCGCCGCGCAGATTCTTTGCCGAGCTCTCTCCCATGACCCAGCGAACCGCGTCGATGATATTCGACTTCCCGCAGCCATTCGGTCCGACGACACCGACGAGATTTGCCGACACCGGAATGGTGACGGGATCGACAAAAGACTTGAAACCGGAAAGTTTGATCTTTCTAAGGCGCATCGATTTGAGATAAATGCGTTACAATCACAACACGCTAACACATCCTGGATCACCATGCCTACCACGCCGAGCAGGCATCTTGAGGTATTTGCCAACCCGAATCCGGACCGCGACTATCTTATCCGCGTCCTCATGCCGGAATTCACCTGTCTATGCCCGAAAACCGGGCAGCCCGACTTCGCGGTCCTCGATCTGCGCTATGTCGCACACCAGTTGTGCGTCGAGCTCAAATCGCTCAAGCAGTACCTGTGGTCGTTCCGGAACGAGGGCGCCTTCCACGAGGCCGTGACCAACCGCATTCTCAACGACCTTGTGACCGCCGTCCAGCCGCGCTACCTGCAATTGCGCGCCCGCTTCAACGTTCGCGGGGGATTGTACACGACCGTAGTGGCCGAGCATCGGGACAGTGGATGGCATGGTTCGCTCCCGGAGTACCACGACGAACACGGCGCGTAGCCGCAGGGAGCCGGCCGAAGGCGGGCTTGCGATTGGTATCGACATCGGTACAAGCGGGTGCCGCGCGATCGCCCTGGACAGCAGGCTGCGTGTCATCGCCCGGCAGGAAGTGCGACTGCCGCCGCCGGAACGTACGGCTTCCCGCTCGAGCCAGGATCCCGAGCACTGGTGGATTGCCGTTTGCGGGGCGCTCCGTGGTCTATTACGCGACGCCCCGGTGGCATCCGCAGCCATTGCAGTGGCTGGCACCTCCGCGACCTGCCTGCTGTGCGACGCCCGAGGTCATCCCCTGACCCCGGGCCTCATGTACGACGACAGCCGGGCGCACGCCGAGGCCGGACGCATCAGCGCGGCTGGCGGCGGCGAAAACCCTGCCTGCCATGCCCAGAGTAGTTTGAGCAAACTCCTGTGGTGGGGCAGCCAGGGCATGCCCGAGGATACCCGCTATCTGCTCCATCAGGCCGACTGGATCACCGCCCGCCTGACCGGTGTGTTCGGGACCAGCGACTACAATAACAGTCTCAAGCTCGGCTTCGACGCCGTCACCGGCATGTGGCCCCCCTGGTTCTCCAGGCTCCCGATCGAGATGAAACTGTTGCCGCGCGTGGTCGCACCAGGGACTCCGCTTGGCGCGGTGCGCGCCGGGATTGCGCGTGCGCTCGGCCTGCCCAAGACGACCACCGTGGTCGCCGGCACAACCGACAGCGTCGCCGCATTCCTTGCGAGCGGCGCCTGCATCCCAGGCGATGCGGTCAGTTCATTTGGCTCCACGATCGCACTCAAGCTGCTCACGGAAACCCCGGTAACCTCCGCGCCTCACGGCGTATACAGCCACCGTCTCGGCCACGTATGGCTCGCAGGCGGCGCCTCAAACGCGGGGGGCGGCGCGCTTGCGGCACACTTCACGCCCGAGGAAATGGACCGCCTGACCGCAAGGATCGATCCCGACCGGCCGACCGGTCTTTGTTTCTATCCGCTGCCTGGCGTCGGCGAGCGCTTCCCCATCGCTGATCCCGGAAAGCGGACCGTGCTCGAACCACGACCGGCAGATCCGGCCGTCTTCCTCCACGCCATGATCGAAGGTCTTGCCCAGATCGAAGCCGAGGGTTACGCGCTGCTCGCCCGGCTTGGAGCCTCTCCCGTCAAACGGCTGTGGACAAGTGGACGAACCGCGGACAACCCGGTCCTACGACATCTTCGCGAACAGCGCTTCGGCAAGATGCTGCAGCCGGAACACGAGATCACACCCGCAGCCGGAGCAGCGCGACTCGCCGCGTGCGCACTTGAAGAAAAAATGTGGCACTCGTCGTCGATATTGGCTACTCTTGGCGCGGCTCATGCGAGACCCGGGCAAAACAACGAATAAATGACTCTTCTTTTTGGGTCCCGCGACCCCCTTACCGGATTGATGGACCGCGCGTCGCTGCATCAGACGCTTGCAAAAGAACTCGCCGATGGCGCTGAGCGCGCCACACCCTGCGGACTCCTGCTGTTCGATATCGACCGATTCAAACTCATCAACTGCGGGTTTGGCGACGAACATGGCGACGCCGTCCTGAAAGAGGTCGCCCACCTCACGACGAGCGTGCTGCGACCGACGGACCATTTCGGCCGGTGGGGCGGCCAGCAGTTCCTCTGCATCCTGCCCTGCACGGGACCAGATACAACAGACGCCATCGCCGAACAGTTACGGACCCGCATCGAGAGGAACGCGGTGACCGTGGGGTTCCAGAAGCTGCACGTCACCGCGAGCTTCGGGGTGGCCTGCTTCCCTCAGGACGGTAGATTTGAGCGCCGCATGCTCGCGGCGGTCGAGGCCGCGCTTTATCAGGCGAAGGACTCGGGGCGCAACCGGATCATGCACGCAAGCACGATGCAACAGCGCATCTTCGGCGTTGGAAATCTGCTCGACAAGGCGTTACGTGATAACCGCATCATTCCGACCTTCCAGCCGATTGTGGATCTCGGGAGCGGGCGGGTGGTCGGGGAAGAGTCGCTGGCGCGTCTTATCACCCCGGAAGGGCGACTGATCGAGGCCAGCAAGTTCATTGGCATCAGCCAGCAGCTGCAGCTTACCTACAAGATTGACCGCGCCATCATCACCCACACATTCGAGCGCTGCCGGGCTTCTATTGCGCAGACGCCGCCAATCACGCACTTCGTCAACGTGTCAGGAAACCTGCTGCGGCATCCGGATGTGCTCGCGGAACTTTTACGGCTCATACAGGATTATCGCGAGTCATGCGAGCGCCTCGGATACCGGATGCCACCGATCGTCATTGAAATCACGGAACGCGAGTTTCTCGGGGACGTGCGTCAGGCCCGCGAGACCCTCCAGCCCTTCGTCGACCTTGGGCTCCAGCTCGCGCTTGACGATTTCGGCAGCGGTTACTCAACGTTTCTTTATCTTACCGACCTGCCGTTCTCATTCCTCAAGATCGAAGGAAGCCTGGTTGCCCGTATCACGGAACCCAAAGTCCGCGCCATCATCCACGGGATCCAGAAAATCGCCTACGACCTCGGTCTTGTCACGCTGGCCGAAGGCGTGGAGAACCCGACTGTCGCGCGGCTCGTGACGGAAATCGGTATTGATTGGGGCCAGGGGTATTATTTCGACGAGGCTGTCCCGCTCGCAAGGTCCCGCTGACCAGGCTTCCGGGATCTGCAGGGACTTACACCCCCACCTTCGCCTCAGCCCCGCCGTGCTCACCCTTGTTGTCGTCCCAGAAGACGGAGACCGTGTCTCCGGGCTTGGCCTGGGTCAGCATGAATCCGAAGAGCGGGTTCCTGGAGATGGCGATGGCCATGTCGAAGACGAGCGCCGGGGTGCCGTTGACCGCGACGGTCAGGGTCTTGATGTAGTGCGCCGGGATGATCTGGTGGGTCTTCTTGTTGCGCAGGAGCCCGGTATCCATGGGGTGGTGGACCAGGACCAGGACCTCGGTCTGTCCGTGGCGGTAGCGGGTCTTCATCTTCGTCGGGTGTCGGTGCATGGTGCCTCCGGGTCAGCCGCCGCAACCGCCGACCGTCACCTTCACCGTATGGGTGGCGAAGTACAGGCCGTGGTTCGTGCGCACGTAGGCGCGCACGGGCGAGGTCTTGTTCATCTTGATACGGGTCTTGAGGAAGCCTTCCGCCCCGGACGTGAGGTGCAGCACCCCGACCAGCGGGAACGGGTTGTGGTCCACGATGAGCGCCATCTCGGTCACCCCCGGCAGGTGGGTGCGCAGCGACACCGGCACCACCGCGCCGTTCTCGGCAAGATCCGGGACCCCGAGCACCACCCCGGCGCTCGGGTGCGCCGGGGTGTCTCCGAAGAGCGCCCGGAGCACCGGGTCCACCTGCTTGTCCCGGAAGGCCGCCCCGGGCCAGGTGCGCGCGAGCGCCTGTGCCGGGCGGACCAGGCCAAGGCCTGCGCCGAGGCCGATCAGGGAGGCGATCCCGGCCCCCCTAAGGAATTGTCTGCGTGTGCGGTTGGTCACC
>JAJYDT010000107.1 GCA_021777335.1 Pseudomonadota bacterium
AATTCGTACGAGTACGTCGGCTATGCCGGCACCGGTACCTTCAATCAAAGCGGCGGCTCGAACTCATCAGCCTACCTCATCCTCGGCGGTAACGGCGGGTCGGGTACCTACAACCTCAGTGCCGGCAGTGTAGGTAATTACGACGGTATCATCGGTGGTGGTTTTTCGGGCGGCGTCGGCGTTGGTACGTTTAACCAGAATGGCGGCACGTATGCGGTGAATATGCTAATTCTCGGTAACAATGTGGGCAGCAGCGGCACCTACAATCTGAGTAATGGCAGTTTGAAGATTGGCGTTGAGTACGACGGCGATCACGGCACCGGCACATTCAATCAGACCGGTGGCACGAATACAGCCGGTTTCATTTACGTAAGCTATGGTGGCGAAGGTACCTACAATCTGACTGCTGGCAGCTTGGCTGCAGGCTACAACGAGTACGTTGGATACGGCGGCAGCGGCACGTTCAATCAGAACGGCGGGTCGAATACGATTACTGGAGGTGGCAGCGAACTCGTGGTTGGCTCCTTCGGCAGCGGTACTTACAACTTGAATAGCGGTACGGTTTCGGCGGACTATGAAAATATCGGCACTGCGAGTATCAGTATTACAATAACACCAGGCGTCGGTGCTTTTAATCAAAATGGCGGAACCAATACGGACAGTGGTGATCTTGATATTGCAAATGATTCTTTCTCCACTGGCTCGTACAACCTTAATTCAGGCGCCCTTTCCGTGGGTGGCAATATCGTCGGCCAAACCAATGGCAACGGCACATTAAGTATTGGCAATGGTACGCTCACCGTTGGCGGCGGCAACGGCAATATCAGTATCGGTACCCCCCGCTGTCAGAATACCTGTCGTCTCTTCGTTTAACCTTGAGGGGGCGAAAGGGAGTCAACCATGACGCAGTATGCACTGGAACGTAAGGAATCAGTGGTGCGCCGGATGCTGGAATCCCCGGATCTATCGATCCGGGCACTGGCGCAGGAGACTGGCATCTCCGCCTGGTCGCTGTACGATTGGCGGAGGAAGGCCATTGAAGGGGAGAGATCCGTGGCAGGAAAACCGAAACCCTCCGCAAAGCAGTCATCGGGCACGAAGCGCTCGGCCGCCCAGAAGATTGCGGTAGTGGCCGAAACCCGCGCACTCAACGAGGCGGAGCTTGCCGAGTACTGCCGCGCCCACGGGTTATACCCCGAGGAGGTGAAACGCTGGTGGGAGACGGCCGAAGGGGCGATGAATGACGGGATGGTGCCGCTCAAGATCCACCGCGAAGCCCTTGCTGCCGAGAAGCAGCACGTGAAGGAGCTTGAGCGGGAACTTCGGCGCAAGGAAAAAGCACTCGCCGAGACGGCAGCGCTGCTCACCTTGAGAAAAAAAGCCGCCGCGATCTGGGGGGAAGAGGAGGACGCATGATCAGCACCCCGGATCGTGAGGCAGCTTGTACGCTGATCAACGAGGCAGTGAATGCAGGTGCCCGCCGGCACCAGGCCTGCATCGAGCTTGGGCTGACGCTGCGCACCCTGGAGCGCTGGACGCAGGGCGGTGCGGTGAAATCCGACGGCAGACCGGGGGCTTCGCGCCCGGTGCCCCGCAACAAGCTCTCCGAGACCGAACGCACGCAGGTGCTCGCGCTCGTGAACGAGCCGCGCTTTGCGAGCCTGCCGCCCACCCAGATCGTGCCGATTCTTGCCGATGAAGGGACCTATCTTGCCTCGGAATCGAGCTTCTATCGTCTCCTGCGGGAGGCAGACTGTCAGCATCACCGGGGCCGGGCGAAAGCGCCTGCGGCCCGCGCCATCCCGCGCCAGTGTGCCAAAGCGCCCAATGAGCTCTGGAGCTGGGACATCTCATATCTACCGGGCCCGGTCCAGGGGATCCACTTCTTCCTCTACCTCGTGCTCGATGTGTACTCGAGGAAGATCATCGCCCACGAGGTGCAGGCGGAGGAATCCGGCGAGTGCGCCGCTTCCCTCATCGAGCAGGCCTGCGCGCGTGAAGGCATTCATGGCACACCGCTTGTGCTCCATCAGGACAATGGCAGCCCCATGAAGGCCTCGACCTTCGTCGCGAAACTCGATGAGCTCGGCATCCGTCGATCCTACAGCCGCCCCGGGGTCTCGGACGACAATCCCTACTCGGAGAGCCTCTTCCGGACCTGCAAGTACTGCCCTGAATATCCCGGAGCGTTCGAAACGATCGAGGAGGCACGGACGTGGATGCTTCGCTTCGTGCGCTGGTACAACACCGAGCACAAGCACCGCAACTTGAAGTTCGTGAGCCCGGCCGAACGGCACGAGAGGCAGGATGTCGCGATCTTCGCGCACCGCATCTCGGTCTACGAGCAGGCCCGATCGAAGCATCCCGAGCGCTGGAGCAAAGACATCCGTAACTGGTCGGCTCCGACCGAAGTGTGGCTCAACCGTCCGGCGGAAGATGCCGGATCAGCCCCACAACGCGAGGCAGCATGAAAGTTCAGGCGACAGGTGTGTTGACAGCCGCCGCTTACGGGGCAAAGAACCCCAAAACACCGCCTGCGGCATGTAAATGGGCTCACTCCGCGCCCTCACTCCCCGTTGGACTTTGCCTTGCCTCGCTGCCCCTCCCTCGTCCATGTGCGTCGCAGCAACATGAATCGCTGGGTATCCCGCGTCAAATCCCTCTCTTCGAGGGATGGTGTCCGAGCGCTTTCTCGCCATACTGAAACAGCTTTGAGTGTGTGTCCATCCAGCCTGGGAGTTGAACCATGAGAAGCCTTCGATTGCTCGGTGTGTGTTTTATTCTTGTCGCGGGCCTGCTCGCGATAGTTCCAGCATCTGCGCAGACGCATGACCAGATCTGCCAGGCCAATCGCGACCAATGTCTACGGGGCTGTGACGGCATGGCCCAGTGCAGCAACGCCTGCTGGGTGAACTACAACGGCTGCCTGCAAGGAGGGCGCTGAATCCCGATGATCTTCCCGGCGGTATGCCTCCGGGAAGGATCGCGGAACGGTGAATAACAAGTAAAACAAACGGGAGGGGAAAACGATCATGAAAACGAAGATATGGCTCTGCGGCGTATGTCTGGTTGCGGTTGCCGGAGTGGTTCGCGCTGAAGGCGGTCCAGGAACGTGCCTAGCGGTGGCGGACGACCTTCCCATGCCGGCCCTGGTGATGGTGCTGACCACCAACGGATTACAGATGAATCCCTGGATCGTTCAGCCCGGTGGCGTCCCCCAGATGCTCGTGTACGATGTCGCTGGGGAATTGGTTGGGTACGTGAAATCAACGTCCTTGACAACTTGGCAGAACGGTGGGTTCAGGGTCGCGACTGCGCGCATCCTCCCTCCCGTCGCAACGAACGAGGCAATGCAGATCACCACTTATGCCCGTTTACCGGGGGGGAGGGTCAGGCTGTCAAACAAGTTGTCATGGACGTTCCATGGCGAGATGACTGCGGGAGGCCAATGCAATGGAACCTGGGTAGCGACCATCATCAATAATCCTTGATGCGAAGCGCAACGGGTACGTCGTTCTTATCATTCACTGCACCTTGCCGGATGGCTGGATAGACTTTGTTGAGGTTAATCCTGGGCGGATTCCGCGTGCGCCTGCGCGGCCGCTCCATCCACGGCATCACCCGCCTCATCTGCGGCGGCTTTTTTCTTGTCTTGCTCTTTAAGCATCGCAACACCTTCGCCTGCCCCTTTCTGGTTAGCGCCCGCGCTTCGGCCGACTGATGCGCCGGCGGCCACGACTGTGCCCCGCGTCTCGCCCACCGCTTTTTCCTCGCCGAGGTTCGCGCCGAACTGTCCGACCCACCGCGTGACGTTCGCCGGCAGCCAGGTGATGAGGCCGAACGATTGATGCGCGATCGCGGTAATGAGGCCGGCCACGATCGCGACGATGACGTATTCCGCCACCAATCCCGTTGTGTAGTGTGCCTGCACGCTGCCTTCAAATACGCCGATGCCCTGCCCGACCCACCAGGCGAACACCGTGAAGAGTCCCGAACCCAGGAAGAACCCGAAGATCATCAATGCTGGTCGAATCAGGACGCTGAGAAAGAGCATATACCCCTGTCTGCCGGTCTGGCCGGCGAACCCCTCTCCTTCCGGCATCCCATGGGCCGCCGCCCACAGCGGCGCGGCCACCATGCTTTCCAGCACCAGCACCGCCCACCCCAGCATGGCGATGGTCCAGAGCACAAATGGCAGGAAGGGCAAGTAATAGGCGAAGCTGATGCCAGAGAGCAGATCGAGGACCACCGGCATGCTGAGGGTCAGCGGTAAGGTGATGCGGTGAAAGAGCGATAACGCGGCAGCGCCCGTAAAAATCGTCTCAGCGAAATCGATCATCTCATTACCGAGATTTTGAAGCCTGGACAGCGGATCGGGAGCGGTGAGGCGGTCCTGCAGCATCCCAAGTGGACTCGCTTGGTGTAGTTCGCTCTCGATCTTCGAGATCACCGCGCCCCACCAATGTGTTCCTTTGGATTTCGGCGCACCCCCCGTCAACGACTCATCATACCCGGTACTGATGCCCCCGCTCGCGTCTCGCATCAACTGCTCGGCGTTCGCGAGATACGACGGCAACCGGGTCTGCCGCGTGTTCGGCACGTTCGCCAGCAAGGCGTGCGTGGGCGCCACGGAAACCACCGGCTTGATCGACATCACCCGCGCCACCCGGTCATTCATGCGCGCGATCTTCCAGTAGTACATGCCGGCGCTGGCCCACCCCTCGTCCTCCGCCTGGTTCGCGAAGTTCTTCTGTTCCTGCTGCAGCGATGATTGCTGCTGGGAGACGTACGACGGCCCGGCGGCCGCGACAGTCTGCGTGTACCAATTCAGCAACGCGGTAATGGCCGACGGCGCCGGCGGGGGGATGTTCTGCCCGCCGTGATAGTGGCTCACGATACCGACGGCGACCGGGCTCAGCCTCTGGATCAGTCCATCCACCGCCGCGCCCTTCGCGTGGCACAGGGGATCCGTCTGCGGGCCGGCGCATTTGACCGTGATCGTCGCAAAGTTGCCGAAATTGGTATTGCTGGGACCGGGGATCACCCATTGGTAATACCCCTGGAACGCAGGACTGCCATAGGCGCTTGCGGTAATGGGTCCCCCGCTGTCAGCTGTGCCGGGATAGAATTTGGCCGTGACCGACCCGATCGGCGTGTGTTGCGGATCCCTCGAGTAAAAGTAGTCGCGGGCGACCAGGGCGCGCAGGATGCCATCGGCCGTCTTCCATGCTCCGGCCGGCGGAGGTGGCGCGACCAGCGTGTTGGCGTTCGAGGTCATGTACTGCACGGCAGGGGTCCACAGATGATCCGCCAGGCCGATGCCATACGACATGAACATCAGCACCATCGTCTGCATGAGACACAGGCCCTTCGCCCAGGGAATCGGCGTCAGTAAACCGATCGAACTGATGGCGCGGATGGGTGGCACGCAATCCACCATCTGGTGCGATTGTGTGTGCAGTCTCACTGCGAAGCGGTGAGCGTCTATGTCCGTTGTTGTCGCTGGATGTCCTTGGTCGTCCTCGTTTGGCCCGTGTTAGTCCCCTTTTGGCCTGTGCCCCCTGCGACAAATACAGACAGATACGGACAGGTAAGGACGGAGTTGACTATTTAAGGACAAGTAGGTGCCTAACCTGAAGTTGCCCTACCTGCAGTAACCCATATTCCATTGAACGGCCTGTAATTCCAGGGATTTTTGAGGATGGGGCGGGGTTTTTGGGTGTAGGGATGTA
>JAJYDT010000108.1 GCA_021777335.1 Pseudomonadota bacterium
AGATCGTCTGCGCAATTTTCGGGGATTGACCGGTGTCGGACTGATGGAAGAGCGTATCGGAATTCTGTGGCACCACCTGGCCAGTCGTCTGGCAAACCGCCGGTTCCCAGCGTCGGCCGTGAGGTTTGTGGATATTTCCCACGAGATTGCGATCTGGTTTCGCGCTTTTGGCGGAAGCCACGCGCTGGTTGTGCAGTCCAGTGCTGCGACCCGGCATGGTGCACGAAGGTCGGTGTTGGAACGCATAGCGGGCACTGGTGGATTTGCAGATCTTGCCTGGGTCGACCAGCGCGCACTTAGGCTCCCGGTTGTGATTGATGTTCTGCCGGAAGCCCGATTAAATCGCGATCTCTATTTTTGGTTGACGGCCATGTGTGCCCGGGAACGGGTACCGGAATTGCCGTGGTTTGTCCGAATGCAGCTGATATCTGCCGCTCTTTTGCGCGATTTCTCTGGGCTCGCAAGGCGCTACCGCCGGCTGGCGGAGGCGACCATCGCGCTTCGCCCGGACATTGCTCAGCTTGCGCCAGATGCCGCACGACAGGAGCGGGTGATTCGCGCGGCGTTGCTTCGGCCCGGAACCATCACAATGCTACCTGCGGCCAAACGGCCATTTTATCCAATCCTGTTGTGGCTGCGAGCCGACAGGGAGGAGGGCGGAGCAGACATACCGAAGGCATCGGCCGAACAGCGGTCTGTAATCACCGATACGGTCCAGTCGGACAGCATGCGGCGCCGTGCGGAATGCGTGGATATGCCGAAAGAAAAAGGCGGACCGCTACTGCTGCGGCCTGAATCCATTTTCAGTTGGACCGAGTACGCCAAAGTCGAGCATGAAACTTCGGAGAATACAGATCCGGATCTCACCCACGCGACCGATGAAATGGACGTTGTGAGTGTAACCAGGGATGGTAAGCCTGTCGCCAAGAAGCTGCGCATGGAGCTTGACCTCGTGGCGACCGCGATCGATGATATAGCCTTGGCCGGCGAACGTATGTTTCCTGAGTGGGATTACCGGAAAAAAATGCTGAAGCCGGATCAGTGTCGGGTCCGGATACTGCCTCAGGTCAGCGGGAAATCTTGTCCGTTACCAGATCATCTTCGGCGCGACCAGTTTCGTCTGAGACGGCAGTTCAGCGCTCTTCTTCCTGTCCGGAAACGGGTCAAGGCTCAGATGGAAGGTGCTGACATCGACATCGATTCCTATATCCGGCATATCGCGCATGAGGGTAGCGCAGAAGCGGGCCTTTTTATAGATCAGCGCAGGCATGAGCGGGATCTTTCCTGCTTGGTGCTTGCCGACCTGTCCTTGTCCACTGAGGCATGGATCGGTATGGGGCGACGCGTCATTGATGTTATCCGCGATGGTCTATTCCTGTTCTCCGAAACACTGTCCATCACCAAAGATTGCTTTGCACTGTACGGATTCAGTTCTAGGCGGCGCACCGATGTTTGCATTGAGACCCTGAAGGAATTTGAGCAGCCCTACGATGCAACCGTGCGCGGCGCCATCTGGAACATCGGTCCGAAGCATTACACCCGGATGGGTGCTGCAATACGGCAGAGCAGTGCAATCCTTGGACGCCAAAAAGCGCGTGTCCGCCTCCTTCTGCTACTGACCGATGGGAAGCCGAACGACATAGATCATTATGAAGGTCGCTATGGTATCGAGGATACACGCAATGCGCTGTTGGCCGCACAACGGGAAGGAATACGGCCGTTCTGTGTCACGATTGATCAAGGGGCCCAAGAGTACTTGCCCTACATGTTTGGCCGGAATCATTTTGTGATTATCCGGAATCCGTCGGAGTTGCCCGTCAGGTTGCCGTTGCTTTACGGCCAGCTGTCGCGATGACCAATGCGGATGCATGCCACCCGTTGCACTCTAGACACGGTCGTGTCTCCTAGATATCTGGAAAGTTCCTCGCGCACGATGACGGACTCAGTTTCAAGGGAGCGTCGTTCCATAGTGGGAATGACGCCGTCAGACGGATGCCTGCAGCGCCGCGACCCGCCGCTGTCGCTACATCAAGGCCAAGGCCAGCGTTCTGCTACGTGCCGAGACGGCGCCTCGGCCCATTCTGCGTGGCCTGTGTTGCTTAGGCGAGTGCGACGCTGAGGGAGTTGCGTTGGACCCTGATAGCAGGATGGCAGCGAAGGTCTGCCGCGGCTACTTGGACCGGGGAAACCGATTTCCGGCCGCGTGCTACACCGGTTTCCCCGCTCTGGACCAAACGGACAGTTTATTCGTTACAGAACCGGACAGCTCTATTTGTTGCTCACCGGAGGCGTACCGTGCGCCGATGCCGCTCGATTGCAAGGCGGCATATGCGTTCGCAAAGCTCCGGAAAGGCGATCCCTGCAGCCTGTCCGGACTGAGGCAGCAGACTGGTCGCAGTCATACCCGGACTGGTGTTTGCCTCCAGACACCAAAACTCGCCGCTGTTGTCCATGCGAAAATCGATCCGGCTATGGCCTTCGAGTTTCAGTGCACGATGCGCGCGGCGCGCAAGCTCCTGTGCACGCCCGGTCAGTTCTGCAGATAATTGGGCAGGGAATATTTCCGTGGCGCCGCCTTGCTGGTACTTGCTGGCATAGTCGAAAATCTCCCCACTTTGGGGGATGATCTCGCCCACTGCCAGAGCCTCGCCATCGAGCATGCCTACCGTAAATTCCCGACCAGGAATGAAACGCTCCAGCATCACTTCGTCGTCGAATCGTGACGCCAGCCGAATTGCCGCATCGAGGTCCTGCGGAGTCCGGACCACTGACAGCCCAACAGTGGAGCCCTGCTTGTTGGGCTTGACGACCAGCGGAAAGCCCAGGGTGTTTACGACGTCCGGGGTCTGCACCGGCGTCATGACCCAGTCAGCGGTGGGAATGCGGGCGCTGCGAAACAGGCGCTTCGAAATATCCTTGTCCATGGCAATGGCGCTGGCCGCATGACCGCTTCCTGTATAGGGGATGGCGTACAGATCCAACACGGCCTGCAGCGTTCCATCCTCTCCGGTACCTCCATGCAGTGCGAGAAAGGCAACGTCCGCTGACCGGATTTCCGTCAAGTGGGTGAACAGCAGGTCCGAGGCGGATTGTGCTAACGACTGCTCGATCGCCGTGGGCGGCGCCTCTGCGACGTTCCATTCCAGGAGGCGCTGTTCTTCCTGTGGGCCAAGCACACCGCGCGCGGTGTCGATTGCTATGGCCTCGTGCCCGGCTGAACGTAAGGCCTTGATAACCTGTGCCCCGCTTGCGATCGATACATCCCGTTCGGCGCTGGTCCCGCCGAATAACACCGCCACTTTCATCACACCTCCCCGGAGAGTGTCCGTTTGCACCGCGGCGCGACCATTGGCGCCATGGACTCAGCATCAGGAGAACACTAACATGGGCCAGTCGCGAAGGCACGGGGTATGCCCGTCCCCTGGATGCGGAAAGATTCGGTATGTCGCCTTCCGGCGCTTCTCGTCGTGATTAGGGTTGGGAGTGTCGTAAGCGAGCCCAGGCCGATTTCTGCCGCGATGCCACAATCCTGAGGCGGACGGCGGCCCAGACGGAAAAACCATGTCGCGCCTGCCGCAGTGAAAGTCGGTTCCGCTCTGCGGGCGATCAGAAGCCTGCCTGCAGACCGATGCCTACACCGTAATCCGGGCTTCCGTTACTGAGCCCCTTGTCAAAAAACACCTGAAAGCCGGTTCCCCGGAGCAGTGTAATAGTTCCACGCCACGAGGAGATCCGCGGTGTCGGGGAACCCCGGTTCGATCGATTGGTGCCCGGAAAACATTCCCGTGACGTAGTTACTTTGGTCAACCCGGTACATTATGCCGCCGTCGTAGCCGCATTGCTCAGATCAAGGCCGGCGGGCGAGCCGACGAAGCGGTAGCCGAAATCCACGAACGGAACCAGATTGGGGCCAGCCGTCCATTCGAGCCCGATGCCAGGCTCATAATCATTCTGCCGGTTCCAAGGCCTTCGCTGTATGAAGCGGTGCCGAACTTTATCTTGAAATAAGGGCTGATGTCGGGGACGCCGCCAGTCCCGCAAAACCGATAGCTTGCCTTGGCCCACACATCTCCGATGCCGCTGTTGCGACTTACCTCACCGCCGCTCGTGCCTCCGCCGCCGCCGACCAAACCTATAGTGCGGTTTCCGATCGAGGTTGCCGTTCTCTAAATTGGCCAAAACCGGGACATAGTAGATCTTGGTGGTCGTACCGGCACCATAATCGCCTTGGCAATACGGCGGCGTGACTCCAAGGGTCGAAGAAGATGCAGAGCCGTCAGCCTGAACGGATCAGGCAGCGACGGCTCCCGCCATGGGCGCAATCATGAGATGTCCGAAACGCATCGAGCCCTCCCTGCAGTCCGTGGCCGACTTTGATTGAATCTTCTCCCTCGGGCGCAGCATCGCGAAGGATTCAGAACGTACTCGCCGTATTTTTTTGGCGCAATGCGCAGATTCCACAGTAGGTTTCAACGGGGGGCGCAGAATCCGGGAGTGTTCGGTCGGCCGGAGTTGTTGCCTCACCAGGTCTATCAGCCTCAGGCGTGACCTGGCGACTCCATAAAAGATTACGAAGATAACGCCGCTCAGAGGGCGGCGCGGTGAAGCCGATACGTGCCGGGATCGGTGTGGCATGGTGCCCCGCCTGGAAGTTGCTGTCGGAACCGTGCTCTTGCGCCGATGCTTGATTCTGTCAGAACAGATAACCAGCGTGCTCCCGGAAGCCCTGAAACCCGACAGGACCGTACGTCCAAAGCAATCAGCGACCGCTGACAATCAGTGCCGCCTGGATGAGGGTCACGAGATTCACAAAAGCGTGCATGGCGATCGGTGTGTAAACCGATTCCGTGCGCACCCGTGCCATACCGAGAACAAGTCCGAATACGAATATCTCGGCGATTTCGGCGCCGCTGTACTGTCCGTGACTAATGGCCCAGACGAGCGCTGTCAGTACGACCGCCACAACGGGCCCCAGCTTCGAGTACCGCAGTCCCTGCAACAGGAATCCGCGAAAAAACAGTTCCTCGAATGCCGGCGCTGCAATCACCATAGCGAACCAAAGCAGCGGAGTAAAGGTTGCGGAACGGTATATGGAAAGCGTAAAGTCCGGACCCCGCGGATGCCTGAGCAGGGGTTCGACCAGGTCGGATACAAATATCAACCCTGCCGTGACTGTCAGCCATGCCAGCAGCGCGCGCACCCGGACGCGACGCATGCCCAGATAATCCGATGGACCGCCGCCTTTGCGCAGGCGTGCCACCCACCACGTGAGCGCCGAGCAAACGCCGGCACTGGCGATTGTTATGAGCGCGAAAGCCAGGCCATTGTCGCTGAACCTGACCGCGACCGAGTGCAGGGGTATGTGCGCGCTACGGACGCCCTGGTATAGGACGTAAGCAAACACGATCCCAAACTGGACCAGCACGAACACTGCTGCAATCGCAGCCCCAAAAGCCAGTGTCGTCCACGGGCCCCAGATATCGGGTGGGTGGTGCGGTGATGGTCGCAGCCAATTCTTCATATCGGCATGCAGGAAAGGGCGCCTCGGCTAATGCACTGGTTATCGGAGCTGGACCCAGATGAAGCCCGCCAGGGCAATGGCACTGATCAGCATCCAGCGCGATATTGCCACGATCCGCAGGTCCTGTCGCGAAGGAATCGATGCGTACGCTATACAGGCGACAAGATAGGCCCAGCCAGCTTCACTAGCACGCGGCTCCGGCGCGAC
>JAJYDT010000026.1 GCA_021777335.1 Pseudomonadota bacterium
CACACGCACCCTGTCCAAGACTGCCGGCGTGAGCGGCAGCACCGTGCGGCATGCAGGGTACGCACACGGCCTCAAACCGCACAGGATTGAGGCTTTCAGAGTCTCGCACGATCCGCTGTTTATCGAGAAACTGACGGATGTCGTGGGATTGTATCTGAATCCGCCAGAGCACGTCCTGGCGCTCTCCTGCGACGAGAAGAGCCGGGCGCAAGCGCTCGATCGCACGCAGCCTGGACTGTCCCTGAAAAAGGGTCACGCCACGACGATGACGCCCAACACCAAGCGCCATGGCACCACGACGCTCTTTGCAGCACACAATGTCCTGGATGGCGCGGTGATTAGCCAATGTCAGCAATGCCACCGGCACAATGAATGGTTGAAGTTTCTGCATCAGATCGACCGCGAAACCCGGAAGGACAAGACGCTGTACCTGATTGCCGACAACTACGCCACGCACAAGCATCGCCGTACAGGAGTGGCTCGCCAAACATCCGCGATTCCGCATGCACTTCATGCCCACCTCGACGTCGTGGCTGAACAGGGTCGGGCGCTTCTTCCGTAACCTCACAACCCAGCGTCTGCGCCAAGGCATCTTCACCAACGTGCTGGAACTGATCGGTGCCACTGAGGCTGACGTGAATCACCATAATAAAAACCCAAAGCCCTTCATCTGGACCGCCACGGTCAGCGACATCCTGCAGTTTCAAAGTCATCCGCGCAAATCGGCGGCTAAGTTCCAAACAGAATGGCGCACTACACTGAAATCCCGGGTGATCTCAGGAAGGACCGGTTGCAGGGTCATCTTCTTCGATTACCGCTTTCAGTTCGCCTAGGTGTTGTTCGTAGTGGCGCCAGCGCCCAACTGATTTCTTGTAGAGCGGCTGCCGCACCTGGTCGTAGCTCGCAGTCAAGACCACGTTCCTGCGCCCGGCGAATTCCAGGCATCCCGGATCCCATTCCAACCCTACGGCCGCCAACAGGGCGCGCGCCGTGGGCTCCGGCCGCTCCACCAGCTCGGCATACGACACCGGGATGATTGCGGGCTTTAGCGCTGCCTGCCAGTGGCGCATGACGCGGACATAGTCCCGAAAATACCGTCCTATATGCGTCAGGCTGTATGCGTAAGGAATGCGCGAGTCAAAATATTGAAAGTAAATCGACAGACAGGTATCCATGGGGTCGCGGATGCAATGAACGATAGGCGCACGCGGAAACAGTTTTCGGATCAAACCGAGATAAGGGAAATTGTGCGGCATCTTGTCCGTCACGAAGCGCGCGGTCCTGCCCGCGACCGCGATCTTGTTGCGGTATTCCGTGGTCATGGCGTCCAGGTGACACGGCCGAACGGCGTCCAGACACTCCGGGAAGGGTTTTCTGGAGCCTACGCGTTGCGGCAGCGATGCGACAAGGTTGGAAATCCAAGGTAACTCACCGGCAGCGCAGACATTGGGGTGTCCGGCAAGAATCTGCTCGACTAGCGTGGTGCCGGAACGCGGCATGCCAACAATGAAAATTGGACCGACACCCGCGGCACTGTCCGCAACCGGCGCAACCCGATCGCCGGTAAATGCATTAATGACTTGGTTGATAAACCGGCTGTTCTGGGCCGGATCATAGACAAGGTTCATGGACTGATTGGCCTCGGCATAAGCCCTGAATGCACGGTCGTATTCCTTGCAGGCGTCATACAGCTTCCCGAGGCCGAACAGCAGGACCGTCCGCGGACGCCCCCGGCAATCCGGGCGTTGCAAGGCCTCTTCGATCAGCGCGATCGCCTCACCACAGCTGTTTCCGTGCCGGCACACATTGGAATAGGCAAATAGCAGACTCGAACTCCATCGGTCCTGGTCCAGCGCCCTTCGAATGCGCTGGTAGGCCTGCTCAACCTCTCCCAGCATGTCCAGGGTTGCCACCTCTCCGGCGATGGCATCAACGTGATCCGGATGAAGCGCCGCGGCCCGACGATAGCAGTCGAGGGCGACCGGCAGATTACCGGAAAACCTATTGGCTAGGCCAAGATCACAATAGGCTTCGGCCGAATCCGGCGTCGCCTGCACTACTTTTTCCAGGCACTGCATTGCGAGATCGAGCTGCCCGATGTCCGTGTAGGTGCGCCCCAAGGCCGTTAGCACTTCAGGCTGTTCCGGACTCAGCTGCAGTGCCCGGCGGAAGGAGTGGATGGCCTCGGCCGGCTTGCCGGAGGCGACGTACGCCAAGCCAAGATTATAGGCAGTCTTCGCCAGATTCGGGTTCAGGGCGAGGGCGCGCTCGAAATACCCGATGGCTGCCTCCGGGCTGCTGCTCAGCTGGCAGGCCCTGCCCAGATTGTTCAGTGCTTCCGCGAAATCCGGCTTTAGTTCGAGCGTCCTGCGATAGGCCCGAATTGCGTCGTCGTAGCGCTCGGCACCAAGCAAGGCATTGCCGAGTCCAAAATGCGCTACCGCCATGCCCGGACTGATCCGGGCCGCTTGTTCATAGGCGGATCGCGCCTCTTCCCAGGAGCTCAGCTGAATATTGACCAGTCCAAACAGCAGCCAAGCCTCCTCGTCGCGCCGCTTGCGTGCGCAATACGGGGCCAGCAGTTTCTTGGCGGCCTGCGGATCGCCCAAATCAACCAGTTCCCGGGCCTGTCTGACTGCGCTCTTGCCGAGCGGTTGCGAATGATGACTCACTGGTCTCAGCTTTAAACCACTGGTTGCATGAAAGTGATAGCCCGCATCAACATGCTATCGACACTCAATATGTATGTAGGTTGCACCGTTCAAACAGTAGGATCCGATGCGTCTGCCTTGCCATACCGGGGTGGTGATGCCCGAGCAAAAAATTGCGCTCCGTGAAGCACCTGATCCGACGACGGCGTTCATGTCGGAACATGATCCTGCATGCAGTGTACTATCGGATCGGGTCACTGAAAAACACTGAAGACTGGCTTCCCGCTCAAAGGTGGCGTTTCTCCCGTTCGAGATCATCCAATCACCGACACAGGCCTCGACCGCCCCGATTCACCTCTGGCCCAGTGCCCGGCTGCGCGCACCCAAGACATACATAGCCACACCGGCCGTGAAGGCGTGGACGTCAGCGGCCATGCAGTCATCACGCAGTGCGCGTCTTGCACCATTCCTGCCACATTTTTCGGTAAGCATCCTCGACAGCGGCCGCTATCCTCCGGCCATCGCACAGGGAGGAGGACTCTAGGGTTTGGCGCAGCGCAGTCCGCAGCCGGGCACGCTCTTCGTGAGCGGCAGCAAGTGTAACGGCGATGTCCAGATAGGTCTGCTCACTGTCTGCGACCCAGTCGCTTAAGCCAGCGCGCGAAAGCAGACTGACGCCCACCCGCTGTGCATGGATCGCCCCAGCCAGAGAAACCACTGGTACTCCCATCCACAGGGCTTCACAGGTCGTGGTCGTGCCGTTGTAGGGAAAAGGATCCAGTGCGATGTCAATGCGACCATAGCACTCGAGGTGCCCCGCCGTCGTCGGCACCGGCGGCAAAAGCTCCAACCGTTCTTCGGCAATGTTGTGTTGCCGGAAACGTTCGAACACCAGCGCGCGAACCGAGGCATCGCCCATACTGTGATACTTGAGCGCAAGCCGGGACTGCGGCACAGACTGAAGGATACGGCTCCATAAGGCAATCACCCGATCGTTCACCTTGCTCAGGTTGTTGAAGGACCCGAAAGTGATATAACCGCTGCTGGCCGATGGACACAGTGCCGGTGCCGGTGCCGTGCGCGGCGCCTTGTAGCACAGGAACCCCGTAGGCAACCGCCAAAGCTGCTCTGTATAGTACCGCTCGGTCATGCCATCTGGATCCGCCCATTCGTCGGTCAGGCGATAGTCCATCGTCTCCAGACCGGTTGTGCCCGGATAACCGAGGTAGGTTACCTGCACAGGCGCCGCGCGTCGGGCGAAGACTGCAAGACGATGACAGGAAGTATGTCCACTGAGGTCGACAAGAATATCGATGCCATCGGAGCGGATCATGCGGAAGAGATCAGCATCCGACTTGTCACAGATTCCGCGCCAATGTTTTGTGACTGCCTCAAGACGAGTGGTGATCGAATCCGGGCGCGCGACACCAGAGTAGCAAAATGTCTCGATCTGGAAACAGTCGTGGTGGGTGATCAGGGGATCGAAGAAATACGCCACGGAGTGCTCGCGAAAATCCGATGAAACATAGCCTACGCGCAGACGCCGGTCCGGCTTGGGATCATTGTTGTGCTCAGGCACCGTACTATCTGCGGGCACGTGCATTGCCGCAAGGCGGCGGTGTTCCTCGAAAACCCACTGGGGATCCAAGTCCGGCAGGTAGTGCAGGGTCAGGAGATAATTTGACTGGAGGGAAATATTCCTGGGTGCGAGCGCGATTGCGCGGCGATACTCGTCCAACGCTTCGCCCAGGCGCCCCTGGTTGCACAGCACATTGGCCAAATTGCCACGGTAGCCTGACTCACGCCCGTCAAGCGAGATTGCTTTCCGGAAGGCGGCCATCGCTTCTTCCAGCCTGCCAAGTTGGTTACAGGCATTCGCGAAGTTCCCATGCGCCTCGGCAGAATTCGGCGCCAGATGGCACACCGTGCGAAAAGCGTCCGCTGCGGCAACGGGTTCACGCAGCACCAGCAGTGCGAACCCCAGGGCGTTCCACGCTTCCGAATAATCGGGCTTCAGCTCCGTCGCCAGGCGGAATACCTTGGCCGCTTCGTCAAATCGTTTCTGGTCGCGCAGGGCGATCCCGAGATTGTAGTGCGCGGCTGGAAATTCGGCCCGCACCTTGATGGCCCTGCGAAAACAGCGCTCGGCACCGACGGGATCCCGAAGCCGGCCGTCGATCGACCCCAGCATGAGCCATGCGTCCGCATCGTCCGGCGTCACGCGGCAAACCCGGAGCAGCAACTCGCGGGCCTCGCCAAAGCGCTGCTGCGCGATCAGCTGCCTCGCCATCTGCCGTGCATTGGTACTCATCGGACTCTGTCAGCCCCTGTCTCAGACTACTTGCCCAATATCAATACACCATCATCTCCCGCTCGCTCAAACAGATACTGCCCGAACGGACGCCCCACAGCATCGACGCTTGTTGTTGCTGTCGTGCCAGCCGGGGGTTGCCGGCCAACGCTAGCAAATCGAGTTGAGAAAATACCCTATCATGCTGTTTCAATTGCGCCCAGAGCCAGCGCATCGAAGTGCAATCGACCCAGGGCATCGGCGTTTTCTTACTCGCCGTCAGGTTATTTTGAATCATGCGCCCGAATCGTTCCGATTGACCCGAGTCAGCATCCAACACATAGCCACGATTCACCAAGACACCATCCGCAGTGCACCCCACCGCTCCAACGGAATAGGGTATCTTGTCTTGCCTTCCGCATGTCAAGGACTCAGTCCTGCCGACCGTCCAGGTCCTGCAACGCCGCAATGAGCGGTCCGATAAACGGTTCGTAGTGCTTCCAGCGCGCCACCGATTTCCTGTACAGCGGGCGGCGCACTTGGTCGTAGCTGACTGTCTTCACGAAACGGCCAGTTTCGTGGAAACGCAGGCAGCGGTCGTCCCAGTCAAGTTCACAGAATTCAATCAGGCTGCGGGTAACCGCTTCCTGGTTTTCCACCAAGTGCTCGTACTGCACTTCCATCATGGGAACGCGCAGGACGGTCTTCCAGTGCGCCATGAGCCTTCGATACTGCCTGTAGTACTTGGCAAGATCACCCAGGTCGTGGACGTACGGATGATTGGTATTGAACAGGTAATTGAAGTGCTGAAAATAAATGGACAGACAGGTATCGATCGGATCGCGCACACAGTGAATGATGCGCGCCGCGGGAAACAGCATGTCGATCATCCCGACGGAGATGAAATTATGCGGCATCTTGTCGGTTACACGTACGGCATCGCGCGCGAGCCGCCCAAGGCGATCGAGGTACTTCTGCGCGATCAAGTCGATGTTCCTGCGGTTGAGATCGTCCACGCACTGCGGATAGGGATTGGAGGCACTCAGCTCGCTCTGGAGAGAGAAGACAATATCGTTGATGTCGGTCAATTCCCCGGCGCCATGCACCAGCGGATGGCTCGAGAGAATCTGCTCGACCAGGGTCGTACCTGATCGTGGCATACCGACGATGAAAACCGGCAGTTTCGAGCGGTTGGAGGCGCGCGGCCTGTGATGCACGCGCTCCGACGCAAAAGCCGCGATCAACATACCGAAGTTGCCCTGGTTCTCCTGCTCGTCGAACTCCTTGGCTTCAAGGATGTTCCCCTGCCGATAGTGCTCGAAGGCCTTGGAATATTGCTGCAATTCGTCGTAGAGTTTGCCCAGCATGAAATGCGCATGGACCTGTTGTTTGTCGTTCAGCTGCCCCTGCAAGATTCCTTCCAGTAAGGCCACCGCCTGCACACGGCAATCAAACCGCCCGGCCAAGGAGGCATAACTCAGCGCAACGTAGATATTATCCGTTCCGGCGTCGACCAGCGGTTTCACCAACGCATAACTTGCATCGAACTCCCCCCTATGCTCCAGCACGTTTGCCAGCCCGGCTTTCGCCAGTGGATTATCCGGTTTAAGGACGAGCACGCGACGATAGTTCGCTTCAGCCTCCTGATAGCGACCTACATCGGCCAATCCAATCGCCAGTCGAAGTTGAACATCGGGTACGTCGGGTTTATGGAATAAGGCGTGCTGAAAGCACTCCACCGCCTCCGCAACATGCTTCGGGTCGGGGCTTTGGTCCAACAACGCATTCCCTAGGTCGCCGTAGGCATCGGCGAAGTCGGACTTGAGCTGGATCGCTCGCCGGAAATGGGATATCGCATCATCCCACTTGCACAGCGAAGCGAGCAGAACGCCGAGGTCCCGATGGGCCTCAGCCGAGTCGGGTGTTATCCCTACGAGGTGCTGGTAGCTGAGCACCGCCTCCTCGAGCTTTCCCATCGACGCCAGGGCGCGGGCGAGACGGCCGTGGGCTTCGGCATACCGAGGGCGCCAGTGGATCGCATTGCGGAAACATGCTTCCGCCTCCTTGAACGAACCCAGTGCCTGGTGGCAGAGACCCAGATTGTAATGGGCTTCCGCATACTGGGGTCGCAACGCGATCGCCCGCTGAAAGCAGGTGATCGCCTGATCGGTCCTGGTGGTGTCCTTGAACAGTAGGCCGAGCGTATTGTGCGCTTCGATCAGATCGGGCTGGCGCTGCAAGGCGCGCCGACAATGCTGCATAGCCTCCTCGGGACTGCCCAGACCACGCAGCACCAGCCCCAGATTGGCCTGCGCGAGCACGTTATCGGGCTCCACCTCGAGCACCTTGCGATAGGACTCGGCTGCCTCTTCGCTGCGGCTGCGGGCCTGAAGTGCCACACCGAGGTTGTACCGGGCTGCCGTATTCCCCGGATCCAGGGCAATGACCCGGCGGCAACAGCGAATCACCTCCTCCATTGCTCCGAGCTGGGCATGGATGCCGGCGAGCAAAAACCAGGATTCAGGGTCATTTCGGTTTCGCGCACAGAGAGCGGTGCACAGCGTCTTAGCCTCGTGTAACCGGTTACCCTGTAACAGGGAAAGCACTTGCTGTTTATCGGCCATGCCAAGAAATACCTAGCGACAAATTAAACCACCGTCAAACGCAGACCGTTTTGTTCCCGGTAAATGCGGCGTTTCGCTGTGAACCGCACCAAGACCTTAATGTTGACCGAATCATTCATCAGAAAATCCTTCTTGACTGTACTGACCATGCTATACGGGACTATTGATATCACTCGCCGCTATGCTGCCGCAATGGAAACCCTAGCGCTACAGGCATGTATTTCCGCAAGCCTGCAAGGACAGATTGCGGCCAAATCTACCGGCTGCTGCTCAACGATCGAAGTTTCCCACCCGATAACGATGGTTACCTAGGCCTAGCTTTCCCGCCGGCAAGCGACCGGCAGGAACCCGATTTGGTCGAACTCAGCATTTTCGTGCCATTCAACAACCGCCACCAGGCATTGCATGCCGGCCTTCAACGTATCGCGGACTCCGCACTCGACCCATTCACGGCCCGGAAAAAGTGCTCCAGTGAGCGAACCGGGCGCTCATTGGTGAAAATCCCGCCGGGTGCCCGTTCCGCTATCCGTGCCAACAGCGCGCCTTGCAGTGAGCGGTCACTGGCGATCGCCACTGCACGCATTATGTATTCCTCGCTGTCTCGGGCGATCAGTTCGGCCACGTCCATCTCGCGCAGCATCCCGCAGGTCTGCCACCCGCAGCTGAATTCGCCCGGTAATGTTACCACCGGCAGACCAGCGGCGAATGCGGACAGCGAGGTCCGCCCTCCTGACCAGTGCGGCGTATCCAGCATCACGTCGGCAACGCTATTCACACTCAGATAGCCTGCATTCTCCATGCGCGGGAGAAAACGAAGATACGCATCTTCGTTCAGCCCAAGGGTTTTGAATTTCCCGTGTATTCGTCGCCTGAAAGCTTCATTGACCGGCGTCTTGTTATCCTCGAACAACAGGATCAGAGCATGTGTATCGCGCGGCACGAATCCGGTCAGCAGATCGTCCGTGTCGACATGGATTTTGAACAGAGACTGTGGGCACAGGTACAGCCTGCGGTCGTCCAATAGGCCCAGCTGCGCGCCAGGTCCGGCCGCTCGCAGTACACGCCGATGCCATCGAGACGAACCAGCACATCAGCAACCACGGGTTCCATGGCCTTGGAGGAAAAGAAATAATCGATGCTTGGCAAGCTGGTCGTCACGAGACGCCACCAGGCCGCACATTGGACAGGCGCAAGGTGCAAAGCGGCCCGCCCCATATCTCCTTCAGATACATGCCAGCAGCCGGGTACCCGAGGACACCCAGCTAGCCGCTGCAGATGATGCTTGCAATGGCGGCGATCGAACCGGACTCCGGCCGATAATGATCGCAGCTCGCTGCCAGAGACCGGCCCTCTTTGTCGATTATCGGATTGATGTGATAGACAAAGGTCTCGAAACGATCCTGGTCACCGTGCGTTATCCACTCGTTGAAATAATACGAAACCGTGTAACGATGAAAAAGTGCGACGCGTAACCGGCGCGCAGGCGCCGCCCAGCCATCGATCGCCGTGGGATTTTTGGAAAAACTGCGGCAATGCGCTCCCGGCCATGTCCGTGAAGAAATCTCGGAAACGTCTTTGTTAGGTCCTTGTCGTCCGTGCCCTGACAGGCGAGATAGAACCCGTTGCCCCACCGCAGCTCGTCGATCAGAAGCGGACGTGTCCTGAACCCCGCACTGCGTGCAATGACCTGATGAAGTTCCTCGCGGAAATGTTGGCGGGACTGCCGCTAATGCTGCGCGTCGCGGCAGATCAGCGGCAGCGACAGATGGAAGTACAGCGCCGCCTTCGGGCTCAGCGGATCGACGACGACCGCCTCGTCGCAATTGCCAAGAAAATATCTCAGATTGCCGAGACTGGCGTGGGGCGGCGCGCTGGCAGGACGCCAGTGCTTCAGCGTGTTTCCCCACCGCCTCCTGCGCTTGGCCGAGTTTGAGCCAGATATCGGCAACCTGCGGAGCAACGCCGCGCACAGGCGGCTGAAAATCTCGATCGCCTCGCTGAGCTTGCCCAGAAAAGCGAGGGTCTCGCCCAACCGAAAGGCTGCCTCGCAAAATCCCGGATCGAGGCTGAGCGCCTGGCACCGGCAGTGCCTCGACCTGAGCCACATACCCGAGTCGACCGTTGGCAATCCCGAGGGCATACCAGATTTGGGCGTAGGCGCGGCCGGTTTCGCAGAGTTAGGTCGGAAGCCCTGGCCTCGGAAAACTGTCCGGCCTGAAACAGGGCAAGGGCCTGCTTCTTCACCAGGGCCATCGGATCGATGCTGGACATAGGTGGGATCAGGGAATCACGCGGCGCCGCTCGAACCATTGGTCGGAACCCCGGACGTCCCGTGCAGTGATGAGCCACCGCTCGCCGCGCCGCGCAGGCGGGACGTCGGTCACGTTTGTTTTCAAGTGTTCTCCCAACCGCCTTGCCGGTTCCCATGAACCAATCCCCATGCTGGCATGCAGCCTCATTCGTGCCTCGTTCGCCAGTGCGCAGACGCTATACCCGCTCTGCATGGCCGCAGGCACACCCCCATAGCGAGTGGCACGGCTTTCGATCATGTCTAGGCGCTGTTTCGATCAGCTTCACGCCGCGGCGGGTCGTTGTCGATCCGCAAAATATCGGTCAGCGATCGGAATCGCTACATCTTATTTTTGCTTCACAAACGCGGCTCAACACATCGGGTGCAAAATCAACCGGAAATCGGGCTCGATGACTCTTGACAATCGCAGGGTCGCTGTTCACCATGCAGACACAGTTACATATTCCATAACAAAGTATGGGGATTCGGAGGACACGGACAAAACGGGTTTCCAGAAGGAACGCGAAAAAAAATAATAAAACTGTGCGGATCTTGGAGTTTCCGGCCGAGTACCTCGGCAATCAGGGCAAAACCGACAGCACGGCGCGTAAAAATTTCCGCAGGCAGCCACCGGCCTGAGCCAACTTGCCAGGTATTTTTCGAACGTCATCGGTGACCATGCTGGTGGATAGCGATGGGCGTTCTGTCGCAATCTGAGTGGCGATCGGGGGTACCTGCATGTCCCGCATCGACGCAGCACACCTTAGCCTGCCGAGGCACCACCCCGGTGCACGCATGGGCACCCGGAGCGGTAAGGTTTAGAACACCAATAACGCAAATAACTAAGATACTGGCTCATCGCTAGACTAGAGAGGAGAAAAAAATGAAATCGGGTATCAAAGGGCTGCTGCTTGCAGCGGTTGCGATCTGGCTCGTTGTGCCTACAAGGGCCTTCGCAACCAACGGGTATTTTCTGATCGGTTACGGCGAGAAGGCGAACGGCATGGGCGGCGTCGGTGTCGCTTTTCCTCAGGACGGGCTCGCTCCGGCATACAATCCGGCGGGCATGACCCAGGTGGGCACCCGCTTTGACATGGGCGCTGAACTGTTCCGTCCGGTACGATGCATCTATCACGACAGCGCGACCCTGCCTGTCGATGAGTGCAGCCATGGCCAGATCTTCCTGATCCCCAACATGGGTGGCGTGTACCAGGCGAGCTCACGGCTTGCCTACGGCTTCGCGGTCGTGGGCGCCGGTCTCGGCACGAACTACACGCAGCAGCAGGCCAACTACTTTTTCAACTTCCAGGGCCGGGCGAGCAATCCGGCCGGCGTGTCGTTGACCCAGATGCAGATCCTCCCGAGCATCGCTTATAAATGGGACCGCCATAACAGTTTCGGCGCTTCGCTCGCACTCGCCGCACAGGTGTTTCGTGCCTACGGCCTGCAGGCCTTCGGACCGGCACCGACCGGACTCGGCTTCACCTCGAATCCCAATGCCTCCAATCTCACAAACAAGGGTCCGGACTGGTCCTACGGCCTCGGGTTCCGTCTCGGCTGGCTGGGAAAGTACTTTCACAACCGGTTGAGCCTGGGTGTCAACTATTCGTCGAAGGTGTACATGACGCGCTTCAAGAGATACTCGGATCTGTTCGCCCAGAATGGCAGCTTCGATATTCCGGAGAACTATTCCGCAGGCTTCGCCTTCAAGGCAACGCGGAAGATCGACGTCGCCATGGATGTGGAGGAGATCCGCTACCACGACATCGCGGCGATCGGCGATCCAGGACCGAATGCCGCGAATCCGTCCGACTTCTTCTCACTGTGTCCGGGAACCGACAAGACCCCCTGCGAACTTGGCGGTCCCCAGGGTCTCGGATTCGGCTGGAACAACCAGACCGTCTACAAATTCGGCATGGATTACAAGTGGAACCCCCGGCTCACGCTGCGCTGGGGCGTGAACTACGGCAAGAATCCCATACCGGCTGACCAGATCCTGTTCAACATGCTGGCGCCGGGCGTCACGGAGTACCACCTGACCTTCGGCTTCACCCGGGTCACGCACGATGCCCTCACCAAGTATCTGGGTGGCAAGGAGGGCGAGGTTACGGTGAGTTACCAGCACGCCTTCACCAACACGCTCAAGGGTCCCACGGCGTTCGGGCCCACCGGCAACGTGGTCAACGGCACCAATGCGTCCATCGCCATGAAGCAGGATGCGCTGGGCTTGAGCTACGGAATCAAATTCTAAAAGAAAGATAGACCCGAATCACCACATCAGACGCCCGGCGGATTTCCGTCCGCCGGAGACGGTTGAGGAGAGGAGAGAAAACAATGAGTACCTTACGACAGACCCGATTGACGAAGAGCGCACTGGCAGCCGCGGTAGCGTTGAGCCTGGGAGCTGGGGCCATGGCGAACCGTGCCTATGCGAACACCTATGGATTCAGCTTTGCCGGCGAGTTCACAATGTTGCAGCCGGCCGGTACAGGCACCTCATCGGGCGCACCAATGGTGAACACCAGCGCCAACGCCAACAGCTGGAAAGGCTATCGCACAGACATCACGGGGACACTGAGTTACGACACCACGACCGGTGTTGGCAGCGGCACGATCGCACCATTCACTTTCTTTGGCGCCACCGCGGCCGCCCAAAACTTCACTTTCCAGGCAATCGGAAACGGCACTTGCACGAACAACGATCCGACCCAGTATCCGGCGGGTTGCGGCGCCGGAAATTTGATGCTCGGCAATATGCTGTTCAACTGGAACACCACCATCGGCATCCCGGTATCGGTCGTGATGGACGCAACCGGCTTCTTCAATGCAATAGGCCAGGTTAGCACCAGTAACCCGGTAATAACGGGCGTTGGCGTTCTCCCGGCAAGCAATTACATGGATAACGCAAAGTACCCAATCGGCGATGTGCCGATCGCCATGACCACCTCGAATACCACGAATTGCGGCGCCGCGGCCTTGAATCTTCATCCGTCCGGATGTCTCCCGTTGATTGCTGACACGGTCGTGCCTTACGGTTACAACCCTGCCCAGACCGGCATCGGCGGCAACCCGATGATCGCCGGACCTTTCGGCGGGTTCAATGCCAACTTTGATTTCACGAAACTTATCGCGACCAGCATTAACGGGGCTGCCGTTCCCCCGATGGTCACGACGACATCACCGACCGCGAGCTCAACCTCTGCCAACCCGCTCACAACCCCGATTCAGATCACTTTCAGCGAGCCGATGCAGGAAAGCACTGTGGCAGCGACCTTTACCTTGACCAGCGGCGGCAACCCGGTTGCGGGAACCGTGACCCCAAACGTCTCTGGCCAATATGCCGCCCAGTTCACGTTCACGCCAACGCAGACCCTGGCCTATAGCACGGCCTACACCGCCAGTGTGTCGACCGGCGCCACCTCGGAACTCGGCACGCCGTTGTCCCAGGCCTACACCTGGAATTTCACCACGATGGCAGCACCGGTCGTTTTCAGCTGCACGCCAAGCACGGTTGTGCCAAATGCGGGGACAGCTGGTAACTTCACGATGCTGACAGGCCAGGGCACCGCGTTCGGCGGCACGAACGACGTCCTCCACACCTGGGACGGCACAACCAATAATACGGTGAACGGCACGAATTTCGACATGACGATTTCGTCGGTGACACCATTCGATGGCTTCGCCTGGACTGCACATGACATCCGCGCATTCGCCCCAGGCACTTACACCTTTAACACGGGCTGCACAGCCCCCGAGCTGCGTGCCGGCACGCTGCCCAGCCAGTGCGCGGCTCAGGGGGCACCGCTCACACTGACCGTAAATCTGGGACAGGTGGGCGCGCTCATGCTGTTCGACTGGAACACTACCAAGGACATCTACGTCGCTGACGTGTGGAACCAGCATGCGCCGTGGAGTTCGGGTCCAGGAACCGAGAACGGACTATGGACCGGTCCGACCTGGGGCGGACCTTCAGGGCTCATGGTGAACCCGAAGACCAACTGGACCTTGGCATCCACTGCCGGTACCAGCAACGGAATCAATGGAATTCCCATGGTGAACGGACCATTTATCGGCTTCAGTGCCAATTTCAATTTTGATGCATCCGATACCTGTACCGCCACAGCGCCGCCGGTGACGCAGGCCCCGGACACGAAGGTCTCCGGCTGCACGATCAGCGCTACACCGGTCAGTCCTTTCAAGCGCAGCGACTGGTTTGTCCTGCTGGGCTTTGTCGGCTGGCTCGGCTGGTGGCGCCGCAAGCGCCGCAGCTGAGAAAGCTGCGTCGGGACACCTGCTGATGTTAGTCGAAATCCTCCGGCTGGTGA
Source organism: Pseudomonadota bacterium (assembly GCA_021777335.1). Classification (GTDB taxonomy): domain Bacteria; phylum Pseudomonadota; class Gammaproteobacteria; order Acidiferrobacterales; family Acidiferrobacteraceae; genus JAJYDT01. Next base: position 14,181 of record JAJYDT010000026.1, read on the forward strand.
GAAACCCAGCCGGAGGGTCGCTGTGACCGACCCGATTTCTTACCGACCCGATTTCCCTGGCAAGTATTGAACTGGAAGCTGCAACCCTGGCTGGCCGCTGCGGCCCTCGCGGCGAGCGCCTTGTTCCGATATCCCGGGCGCGTCTACGCACTCGACGGCATGATGCTGTTTTTTCCGCTTCTGGATCCGTGCTGGCGACCGCCGGGTGTCCCGTTGGTGCGGCGCCACGTCATCGGCTGGTCCCTCGTACTGCTCTCGGTGACGGCCCTGCTCATATGGCGACCCGGCTACCTCAGCTACAGTGCCGCCATGCTGCTCACTGCGGCCCTGCCGGAAGAATGGTTCTTCCGCGCCTATTTCATGACACGCGCAGGTCAAGGCTGGCAAGCAAACATTGCCGCCTCGCTTCTCTTCAGTCTGATGCACGGAATCACCTGGGGATGGATCGCAGCGGTCCTCGTATTCATCCCCTCCTTGTTCTACGGCTGGCTCTACCAGCGCACCCGTGACCTTCCGCTGCTCATACTGGCGCACGCGCTGTCGAATATCGTGTTCATGATGTTTCTTGCAGGTTTTATCGAAAGATGGTTGCCCGTGACGGTGGTCCGGTAAGTAACGACGGATCTCCGGTTCTTACGCGATCATGCGGCTTTCGTACCCCTGCGAGAATCCAACTTCCGCCGGGACAACATACATTCCTTATTTGAGGCAACGAATCGATTTCGCTTACATTTTCAATGAGTCAATTCGCAGTCTTGACGGTCCCTAGCACATCTGTTCCAATAAAACGGAAATTCATTCTGATAACAACATGGCGGGCGGTCTTTACACTGCCTGTCCAGTAGATCGTACTTTATTCTTATAATGACCACTAGAATGTCGAGAGCCATGAAATCCTCTTCCCTTGCTGTACTGCTGTTCATGGCGCTAGGCACGCTGGTGCCGGCCACCGCACAGGAATTGAAGCATCCGGCAGCGGCGCATCCGCCGTCTGCGGCTGCGCCGCGCCCGGGCTACCTCATCCAGCCAGGCGACATACTATCCATTGCAGTATGGAAGGAGAAGGACTTGGAGGCCGACGCGTTGGTACTCCCTGACGGAACGCTGTCGTTTCCGCTGGTCGGGGATATCCAGGCCGCTGGCAGAACTGTGCCTCAAGTCAGGAAGGAAGTCGTTGCTCGACTCGCCAAATACATGCCCAGCCCGGCGGTAACTGTGTCCGTCAAACAGATCCAGGGCAATGTGATCTACGTCATCGGAGATGTGAACAAGCCCGGCGCCTTCGTCGCTAACGCTTACATCGACGTGATGCAGGCGCTGAGTCTCGCTGGCGGCATGACCCCATTCGCGTCGGACAACAGCATCAAGATCCTGCGCCGCGTTAATGGGAGAGAGACCGCCATCCGGTTCAAGTACGGTCAGGTCGAAGACGGCGAACACCTCGCGCAGAATATCGTTCTGCAGGCCGGCGACGTAGTGGTGGTGCCCTAAATTCATCGCACCCGAACTCCGTGATTCCGGTGCCAAAACAGGTAGCGGGGCGACAGAAACACAAATGCCGGCGTCGACGTCTTATGCCGACCGAACAACCTCGCACTGAACCCCAACGCTGATCCATTGACCACGCTATCCCCGCTCCGAGTCTCGCCCAGCATCGCGCTGGCGCTTTGCTGCGCGGGCCTGCTTGCACCCGGCCCGTCCGCAGCCACGGAGTGGTATGCCCAGCCCTCGGTGTCACTGCAGCTGCAACACGACAGTAACCTGCTACTGGTCCAGGGCCCTCACCCGAGCGTCACTGGGCTTACCTTGGCGCCGCACATCGATCTCGGCGCACAGCAGCAGAACTGGGATGTCAGCGGCAGCGCGGAGCTCCGCGGCCGCCGTTATTGGGGACAAAGTGGCCTCAGTAGCAACGATCAGATCTATGGCCTTTCCTCACTTTACCGGACGGCGCGTAGTACTTGGCAACTGAGCGGCGGCTACGCCAAGGAGGCGGTGACGGCAAGCACCACTTTCAGTCCCGATATCGGCCTGGTATCGACGGAAGCGCAGAGAATCACGCGCACCGCCAGCCCTTCCTGGACCTGGCAAATGACCCAGCGCACGCGGTTGAATCTCAATTTTCAGTCCAGCCAGGTTTCCTATGAAAATGTCCCCAGCCTGAGTCTGATCGACTACACCTCACGCGATGGATCCGCCATTCTCCTGTTCCAATGGTCGCCTAAGGACCAGCTGACCGCGCAAGTCGACCGCGCTTATTTTAAGGTGCCGCAGTCGGCGCAGTCGCAACTGGGGCAACCAGCTTTCTGGACGTTGAGCGGTGGACCGCAACCTAACCCCCGCACGTTGAGCAACATATCCACCACCGACGATTTGGTGTTGGGATGGTCGCACTCCTTTTCGCAGACCTTGAGCGCCAACTTTGGCATCGGGACCCGCAGCACCAATTCAGACAGCGTCGTGCAGACTTGCGTTGCGAGCACGGCGCCCACGTTCGTCTTCGGCCAGTTCATCGGCATCGGGACCTGCACCCAGACCGCGAGCACCTCACTTTCACAGAACAGCAGCGGCTACATCTACAATGCGGGGCTCGACAAGCAATTCGAGCTGACCCATGTCACGCTGTCTTTAGGCCGGCAGATAACCCCAAGTGGAATCGGCGCTCAGGTAATGGAAGATTCCGAGGTACTTACAGCAAATCATACGCTTTCCACTCGGCTTAAAAGTACTGTGTCCTTGGCCGGTTACCAGATCAGGGCCGTCGGCACCACTACATCGTTCAACAACTGGAACTATACAGATGCCTCGGCCAACCTGGCCTGGAGGTGGACGCGGAGACTCACAGTCCAGGGTGGGTACCGGTACCTGGGTGAAACGCTTCAGGGCAGCAGCTTCAAGACAAATAACAATACAGTCTATCTGAAGCTGATATATTCTTGGCGACGCTTTTCTATTTCTAGATAGAAATCAATAACTTCGGACGACAATTGCGCTGGCGAAGGTACCATTCAAAAAAAACAGGAAGGGCTGATAGAATAGCTGAATTGGCAGGTGCGTCAAACCGGTCATCCGCTAAGAGACGGGCCGAAAAAAGAATCTCTAAAATTATAACAATTGAGGCCGATCCGGGCACATGTCCGTGCTCGGTCAGCAAGCGGTAAGGATAGCGAGGAGACAAGAGGTATCCTATTCTTAGTTCCGGGTGCACCAGAATACGACCATTGAGTCGCCCCGCCGGCGGCGCAAGTGGTAATTTTCGCTCTCGATATCCGAGAACAAGCAGTTAAGGCATGCGGCAGAACCGGACACAGACTGGCGCACGAATCCTGGCATGAAGTCGGGGAGCCTGTGTCTCGAAACATTGCCCGACGACGGACGAGAACAAAGTCGATTGCCGTCGATAATCGACCAGACTGAAGCCGCTTCGGGGCAGATTGGACACAAGAACCGTACCCTTTACAGTATTCATTGAGTATGGTGATGCGATACGAAGCACCAAACTGAACATCCTGGTATTTTCAGGTACCGGATGTAGAGATGTCTGCAATCATGAATGAGTCAACCGCATGAACGAAGAAGCAATTGAACCAACCAAGGATCTAGCGGATTATCTGGATGCATTGCGCCGGCATCGCAAAGGGATAATGCTGATCACCACTGTCTTAATGGTCGTCAGCGTTCTGGTGGCATATCTGATTCCACCGGTCTATCGTTCTTCTGCCACGATCCTGATTGAGGAACAGGAAATTCCCAAAGACCTCATCCGCTCGACCATTACGGCCTATGCCTGGCAGCGCATCCAGACCATCGGCCAAAGGGTAATGACACGCTCCAACCTCTTGCGCCTGATCAATCATTTCGGGCTGTATCCGGACAAACGTCGCAGCGACACGACCGACGAACTGATCAAACGGATGCGCCACGATATCAAGGTCAGCCCCATCACCGCCAAAATCATTGACCCAGCTACCGGTCAACCGCGGCCGGCAACCATTGCCTTCAAGCTGTCCTACGATGGCGAAACAGCCATCTCTTCACAGAAGGTCGACAATGAACTGACCTCGCTCTATCTGAACGAAAACCTGAAATCCCGCACGGAGCAGGCAACGAATACCTATGATTTCATGTCCAGCGAGGTGCAGAAGCTACAAACTCATATCAACCAACTTGAGGCGAAGATAGCAACCTTCAAGGAAAAACACCTGAACAGTCTGCCTGATCTGCAGCAGCTCGATCTGCAGCTCCTGGATAGGAACGAAACCGAACTGCTCGATTCCAATAACGGGCTGCGCTCGCTGCAGCGCCGCAAAACCTATCTGGAGGGACAACTCGCGCAGATCGATCCGAACACCCCGACGATGGGTCCGGACGGGCGCCTCATACTGGATCCCCAGAGCCAGTTAGAGGCATTAGAGACCGAGTATGCCACCAAGCGCGCCAAGTATTATCCCAACTTTCCCGATGTCGTGCGGCTCAAACGCGAAATCGCCAGCCTGAAAAAGCAAATTGGCGGTGTCTCGAACTCGCAGGCTGAAGCCAGAGAGGTGACACGCCTGAAATCGAAGCTCGCGGCATTGCGGACCAAGTACTCCGACGACTACCCGGATGTCGTGAAAATAAAATCCGAACTGGCGGGACTCGAGGCACGGATCAGGAAACAGGCATCCCAGCCCCCCGCACCGGCTGCAAAGCCTCAAAACCCTGCATATATCACGCTCAGCGCCCAGCTCCAGGGAATCAAGAGCAATATTGCAGCCGCGATTAGGCAACGAAATCAGCTGCAGGGCAAAATCGACAACTACGAGAAGTACTTAGCGGAAATGCCTGCAGTGCAGCGCAAGTATCGCGATATGCAGCGCGACTACGCAAGCTCGCAACAGCAGTTCCTGAAGCTTAAGAGCAAGCAGATGGACGCCCGGATCGGCGAACAGATGGAGAAAGATCAAGAGGGGGAACGCCTCACGCTAATCGACCCACCTAATCTGCCGCAGAAGCCAGCCTGGCCGAACCGCATTGCCATCGTAATCCTCGGTTTCATTCTTTCGCTGGGCTGCGGCGTGGGCTATGCCGCATTAACCGAAACCGTGGACAAATCGGTCCACGGCGCCCGTACATTGACAGCCATTCTCGGGGAAGCACCGCTGTCCGTGATTCCCTATATCGAAAACAGCGCCGACCATGCACTCCGCCAGCAACGCAAGAAGCTGGCCATGGTATCCGTGGTAGCCGCCGTGGTCGTGGCCGCATTTCTGGTGCAATTCCTCTGGATACCGTGGGATATACTGTGGTTCAAAGGATTGAGAGTAATTTCCCGGCTATAACAAGCCGACGTTGGCAGAAGCGGCACGCGGCATAAAGTGCCCCAAGCGCCAAATGAACCGCTGGCAGGACGAATGAATAGAACTTCTTGAGTGCTGACCGGACCGCTGCCGCCACAAGGCACGCCGCACGGCATATTTCAACTATTATGCAATCTGGGGACGGTTGAGTATGGAGCGCATTAAACAGGCTTTGGAAAAGGCACGCGAAGAACGCCTCTCAGCAAGCGGCGCGACTGGCAAGGCCGGCGCTACCGGGAGCGTTACTCCCGCCGGCCAGATCATGTACACCGATACCCGCACAGAGGAGGTTCCAATAAGCTTCCTGCGCGAGATGCGCGTGATTACCGCGGTCGAGTCCGGGGGCTTTACCGATGCGTATGGAATCCTGCGCACCCAGGTACTGCAGCGTCTGCGTGAAAAGCAGTGGAACGCGCTGGCGGTCACCAGCCCCGGGACCAATGAAGGCAAGACCCTTACTGCGATCAATCTGGCTATCAGCCTGGCCCGGGAAGTCGACTATACCGTACTTCTCGTAGATGCCGACTTGCGTCAACCAAGCGTGCACACCTACTTCGGCATTCATCCGGAACGGGGCCTAGGTGACTATCTTGTGGGCGATATACCGCTCGCGGAACTGCTCATCCATCCATCAGGCATTGGGCGCTTTGTCATCCTCCCAGGCGGAAAATCGCTGGAAAACTCTTCGGAGATGCTCAACTCTCCGAAAATGGCGCGACTGGTAGAAGAGCTGAAGACCCGATACAGCTCACGCATCGTGCTGTTCGACCTGCCTCCGCTGCTATCGACCGCTGACACCTTGGCGTTCTCGCCTTACGTCGACGCGGCACTGCTTGTGATCGAAGAAGGCAAGACGCCGGCACCCGAAATCGAGCGAGCCACGGAGCTGCTGGCGCAGAACACTAACCTCATCGGCACGGTACTGAATAAGGCACACACCATCCAGTCCAAGGACCGGCAGTCGCCGCCCTGGCCAGACCGGGTGATGGATCGGCTGAGCAACAACCGGCTCCTCGCCGCAATCGGAACCAAACTGCTCGCACGCAACAGCCGCCAGCAGCGATAGCCACACGGATTGCTCGAGATCGCACGAACTGCAATCACGATGCCGGTCCGGATTGCAACCGGCGGCACATGTCCGTTGCTGAGCCCATTTCGCCTAAATCCGTCGGCCGGATCCCAGGCGGAATCCGGAATCCACGGAAGCAGGAGTCGATCGACTTAGAGGCATATTGCAGACATGTACGAGAACTTCTACCGATTGCGCGAAAAACCATTTTCGCTCTTGCCTGATCCCAGCTTTCTGTACCCGAGTCCGAAGCACCGCATGGCACTGGTACTGCTTGAGTACAGCCTCATGAACCAGGCCGGATTCAGCGTAATTACCGGCGAAATCGGCACCGGAAAAACCACTCTCATCCGCCAGTTGCTGAATCAGATTGATCGCGACGTGACTGTCGGGTTGATCTCGAATACCCACCGCTCCTTCGGCGAGTTGCTGCAATGGATACTCATGGCCTTCAACCTAGAATATGCCGGTAAGGACAAGGTGGGTCTATACCAAACTTTTATTGATTTTCTGATCAAGGAATATGCCCGCAACCGACGCACAGTGCTCATCATCGACGAAGCCCAGAACATGGCTCCGGAAACACTCGAGGAGCTGCGCATGTTGTCCAATGTGAACGCCGACAAGAATCAGGTGCTGCAGGTTTTTCTGATCGGACAGGCGGGCCTGCGCGACCTGCTGCGCCGGCCAGACCTCGAGCAGTTCGCCCAGCGTATTTCGGTGGATTACCACTTGGAGCCGCTGAACGAACAGGAAACACATGACTACATCCGCCACCGCCTCACGGTTGCTGGAGGCGATCCGGGGCTGTTCGACGAAGCCGCCTGCCAAGCCGTGTTCCGCAACTGTCGCGGCGTTCCGCGGCTCATCAACTTGCTGTGCGATACCTCGCTCGTGTTTGGGTACGCTGAGCAAGTAAAGCGAATTACCGCCGATCTGGTCGAGGACGTGGCACGCGAGAAGCGCAAAGGTGGGCTTTTCCCGCAACCAGTCCAGCAGGATACAGACGATTCCACGGAGGGCGGCCCATCTACCGCTGATGCGCCCACGGGAGCTGACTCTAACAAATAGACTCCGTTCAGAAATCAGAAAACTCTGCGATAATTCTGATTGTCGACAGCGGTCCTGCAGGTTTCCGAGTCCACCTCATAATAAGTGCATGAAACGTCGGTCACTGCCAACGGCTCACCGTATCCGCGGTCAGAACCACATTGGCAAGGGCGCTCCGAGGTCAATCATCCTAAATTCCCAAGTTACCCTGTCGCCAAGGCGTGGCCGCCTATCGCGACCGCTTTCGACTCCTGCTGGGCTTCGCCCATCGGCAGCTGCGCAAGCGGCCCGGCGACCTTTCTCTGGAAGACCTGAACGCGGCGTTCATTCTGGAGTTCCTCCACCATCTGGAGGTGGGCCGTCATAACGGCATTCGCGGCCGCAACGCGCGCTTTGCCGCCATCCGCTCGTTTATGGAGTACGTTTCCTTCGAGGAGCCTTCGGTACTGGCCCTGGCGCAGTCGGTGCTGGCGATTCCCATGAAACGCTTTGAACAGCCCTTGGTAGGATTTCTCTGCCGGGCGCACATCGAAGCGGTTCTGACCGCTCCGGATGTCCATGCCTGGACCGGGCAACGCGATCGCGTGATGCTCACGACCCCGTACAACACCGGTGCGCGTGTGTCCGAGTTGATTAACCTGCGTGTCGCGGATCTCACTCTTGAACCTACCGCGTGGGTGCGCATCCGGGGCAAGGGCAGAAAAGAGAGATAGGTTCCGCTGTGGGCCGACACCGCCCAAGAGCTGAGGCGCTGGTTGCGCCAGTATCCTCGTGCGCCTGAGAAGCCGGTTTTCCTGGTCGATCCGGTGGCCCGCAGACGCGAATCGGTTTCACCGAAAGACTGAAGCGCGCCGTCAAGATCGTCACCCGGCAATATCCGGAATTGGCCCTACGACGGGTTTTCTCCCACCTCGTGCATCACTCGGTCGCGATGCATATGCTGCGGTCAGGCGTGGACATCACGGTTATCGCCCTTTGGCTGGGGCACGAAAGCCCAGTGACCGCCCATCGATATGTCGAGGCCGATCTCGAGATGAAGGATCGCGCATTGAAGGCGCTTCAAGCGCCGTCTTGCACGCCAGTCCGGTATCGGCCAAAGGACGACGTCCTCCGGTTCCTCCAGAGCCTGTAGTTATGCACGGTTCGGCGGCCAACGAAAATGCCGACAACGTCGGTGTCGATGCCGGCTCTTCTGGAAAGTACCGGGAGACGGCATCGATTCCTGCAGCGATGGTTCCGTCGAATTAGATGTGGACCTTCCATAACTATGAACGGTGGATAATTTCGGTTATAGAAAGCTTTCTATGAACAGCGCAACTGGTTATTCTGCTGGACCGAGCTCGGCGCCAGGCACGTCGGCATCATTCAGGGTCCGATCACGACCTGCAAACTCAACGGCATCAACGTATGCACCTTCCTGGTCGATGTACTGCAGCGCGTGAGCCAGCAACCTGCGAAGGATATCATGGATCTCACGCCACGCGCGCGGAAGACGAAGTTCGCCCACGCCCCCTTGAAATCAGACATCGCGCTTGCGGATCAATAACAGTCTGGTTTGAACGGTTACGTCTAAACACTTCAGCCACCCATGGAACGTAGTCACAAACTATACCGCTGGCCCCATCACCGACGCGCCCGATATTCATCGTATGCGGCCTTGATCCCGTCCGAAAAGGAAGTGCGCGCCTGCCAACCAAGCCCCTTGAGTCGAGACACATCCAGAAGCTTGCGCGGTGTACCGTCGGGCCGTTCGGTGTCAAATACCACCTCGCCCCGGAACCCGACCACTCTTGCCACCTCTTCAGCGATCTGCCGGATGGTAAGATCCATTCCGACACCGATATTGATCAACGGCGCCGTTTCTTGATTCAGAAAAGCCATGTACTGCTCCTCAGAAAGACCCAACAAATGCACGCACGCGTCAGCCATGTCGTCACTGTACAGGAATTCGCGACGTGCCCTTCCGCTACCCCAGATAATTACACGCGGATGCGCGGCTGTCGAAAAAGAGGGTGAGCCAATTGCCCGCATCACGTATTCCGGGATTGGCCCGTTGCGCTTCTCATCAAATGCAATTTCATCCCATTTTCCAGAAAGCGCAAGCTTCCCCAAATGGAACTTCCGAATCAGAGCCGGAACCACATGGGATTTATCGAGATCGAAGTTGTCTCCAGGTCCGTAAAGGTTAGTCGGCATCGCCGCGAGATATTTCGTTCCATACTGACGATTGTATGACCAGCACATTTCTATGCCGGAGATTTTTGCCAGGGCATACGGACGATTGGTGGCTTCCAGTGGTCCGGTGAGCAGATACTCTTCCTTGATCGGCTGCGGACAATCGCGCGGGTAAATACACGATGACCCAAGAAACAGCAGGCGCCGCACCCCGTTGCGCCAGGACTCGTGAATCACGTTGGTCTGAATTGCCAAATTCAGATGTAGGAATTCTGCCGGAAAGGCGTTGTTCGCCTGGATGCCTCCGACCTTGGCTGCGGCAAGAAAAACATACTCCGGCCTTTCGCGTTCGAAGAATTCGCTTACAGCACGTTGATCGGTCAAGTCCAGTTCCGCATGCGTCCGCGTAAGGATATTCTCATGGCCGTCAGCCTCAAGGCGCCGCATGATCGCCGAACCGACAAGACCCCGATGCCCGGCAACGTAAACCTTCGCATGCTTATCCATTATTCAACCCTTTAGCGGTCCTCTATGTGCCAGACGGGCCGAACAAGCCAAAGCCGGCAGCCTTTGCGCCGCTGACCCGGACACTATACGGACTGCTGTCCGCGAACCGCAGATTTGCCCTATTCGTTGTGATCGTAGCTGGAATAGCCGTGCCGCCGCACCAGCTCGTCGCGCCGGGCGGACTTGAGATCTTCCTGCATCATCTCCGTCACAAGTTCTCGGAACGTAATGCGCGGAGACCAGCCGAGCTTTTCCTTAGCCTTGCCGGGATCTCCCAGAAGGGTATCGACCTCCGTTGGCCGAAAATAGCGTGAATCGACCTTCACGATGGTCTTGCCATTCGTAAGCGCAGGGAAATCGCTGGGCGAAACATCGCTTACAATGCCGGTTTCCTCCACTCCCTGCCCCGTCCATTGCAGCGTGATTCCCAATTCCTTGGCGGCCGCATTGACAAAATCACGTACCGAATGCTGTGCGCCCGTGGCAATGACAAAATCCTCTGGCTCTTTCTGCTGCAGCATCATCCACTGCATTTCAACATAATCCTTTGCGTGGCCCCAGTCACGTTTCGAATCCAAGTTCCCGAGATACAGGCAGTCCTGCAGCCCCAGCGCGATGCGCGCCAGGGCGCGGGTGATCTTGCGGGTGACAAAGGTTTCCCCGCGCACCCTGGATTCATGATTGAAAAGGATGCCGTTGCAGGCATACAGACCATAGGCTTCCCGGTAATTCACAGTGATCCAATAGGCGTAAAGTTTGGCAACAGCATAAGGAGAGCGTGGATAAAACGGCGTGGTCTCCTTTTGTGGAATCTCCTGCACCTTACCGAAGAGCTCCGAGGTCGAGGCCTGATAAAAGCGCGTCTTCTTCTCCAGACCCAGAATGCGTATCGCCTCTAAAATCCGCAGCGTGCCAAGGGCGTCGGAGTTGGCGGTGTACTCGGGCTCTTCGAAGGACACGGCAACGTGGCTTTGTGCTGCGAGATTATAGATCTCGTCCGGCTGCACCAGCTGGATCACCCGTACAAGGCTGCTGGAGTCGGTCATGTCGCCATAGTGCAACATGAAACGACGCTTCCTTTCATGCGGGTCCTGGTAGAGATGGTCAATACGGTCGGTGTTGAACAGCGAGGTGCGGCGCTTGATGCCATGCACCTCATAGCCTTTCGACAGCAAGAACTCCGCCAGATACGAACCATCCTGCCCGGTAATGCCGGTCACCAGCGCCTTTTTCTTGGACATTAGCCTTTTTTCCCTTCCTGTTTCCGCTGTCGGCGGCACAGACACACTAAAAATCGATGAGCGTTGCAATTATGCAGATCACGACATACAAACCGCAACTTCACGACAAGCCGAAGAATCTTGCTTTTATACATTAAACATGAAAATCCAGCCAATCTCCATCGCGCGTTCCGGCGTCCGCGCCTTCACTCCCCGTCCGATCAGCAGTCCAAGCTTACCCTCCACTGCCCTCTATCAGACTTATCCATTCGGTCCCGACTTCAAGGCTGGCGGCAAATGGCTCCGCATATTGCGTGGAGTGGCGAGGTAGGAAGATAGATCGAGACATACTGCCGTTGACGGAGGCCGCAACCGATGCGGCGGTTGCTGATTCGTATAGTCGTCACACAAACTCAGCCGGGGCCGGATCTCGAATACGTCGCTCAGATCCGATGGATACCGAGCAATCAGTAGCATTTGCCTGCTGCAGAATTTCCGTCAATTAGTGCCTGGTCCCATCAAGGCGCACACAACCTATCGGCCCAAGTTCTGGAGCCACCCTCGAGAAGAGGCGAGACAATGATCATTCGGCGCAGAATTGGATTGCGGTTGAAAGTATATCGTCCGATGGAGATCGGACTCCATTGAAGGCAACCTGGCGGCGCTGTGGGGTTCCAACGACGCCCAATGCCGATTCCACTCGGAAACAGTTGAACTTCCGGACATGATACAGGAGCGTTCTTGCGGCCATTTCAAGGACCTGTCCTGACTCAGCGGGGCGATGGTCGCACGCTTGCCATTTGCGGACCCCAATTTCCCTTAAAGCAACGGCTTGTTCCTGTAGAACCACCCTGCGCCTGTTGAATTCGGAAAAATAGGCCAAACAACACAGAATTCCCCCGGGGTGCGATAAAATCTCACAATCATTTCAAATTCACACCTTCGCCAACGACTCCATTACGGTTCGGCATGAAGATAAGCGGGCATGCCAACAGTCCGTTGCGCACCGCAATGGCTGCGCAACGGACTGCACCGGCAAACAGCGCGAAGTCTAAATAAACAGACTGACGTCCGCCTTCGACGCGATCGGCAGGAACGACGCAGCGCCGACGTAATCCTTCACTTCGGGGATAAAGTCGTCCTTGTTGAAGCCGAAGACATCCACGGTCATCTGACAGGCGATCATTTCGACACCGGCTTCGATGCACAGGTCGCGCAGTTCCTTGACCGAGGCGACGCCCTTGTTCTTGAACGTCTTC
>JAJYDT010000109.1 GCA_021777335.1 Pseudomonadota bacterium
CTCGCCTCCGCAGAGGACCACATAGACGGAGGCCTCCTTGCCACTCTTGAGCGGGCGGATGACCTCGTCCACAAGACCATCGCGTATCAGAGATTCGAGGCCTTTTGGAGTTTTCATATTGAATTACAGAATGACCCTTGCAGACATATATTCGGAGCAGGCCGTGTGCTCCAAGAAATGTTTACGCCAATCCCGTTTCACGCCCGCTTCGATCGTGCTCGGCGCGAGTTAGCACATACCGGCCGAGAGCTCCGCTGGCTGAAAGTAAACCCGAAACCGGACCGGCACCGGTTACCCGTCAGCCCGTAAAAACGGCCAGAAGAGTAGTGTACTCCAAAATCCCGCTCCTCGGACGAATTCGTGGGTCTGCTTCGCCCGTTACAGGGCGGTGAACAGGTATCGCTGCCCGAAACCGAGCCTGAAACTTCCTGCTCTCGCCTATCACAAGCATGACGCCAGAGGAGTCAGTTCTCATCATCGGGCAGCCTACATCTTCTCCAATACGGCAGTTGCGCATTGCACACGATCCGGCCCGACATCGAACCGGCCGACCGGATTTGTCCAAGAAACGCCCGGCACTCAATAAGAGCGCAGTCAGCCCTGCTGACCACAGATTCCTTTCTTTAAACCACCACTGGCGCGTATGTCAATCCACCCCACCCCTCGAGCTCACGCCATTTTTGACTTGCATCAATGCGGCGTCTGGCATCCGCGATTAAATGAACGGACATTGCCGATGTCGGTGAACCTGCAGCTGCACTAAATGGAGTCGCCCTGCCGATGCCCTATGCGGTTCGTCGCGTACGATTGCTGCTGATTAATCCCAGGTTTCCGGAGAGCTTCTGGAGCTTTCGCTGGGCGTTGGAAAACATCCTCCTCGACAAACGTGCGATCAACCCGCCGCTCGGACTGGCCACGCTGGCAGCGCTTTGTCCGCCTGCCTGGCAGGTGGATATCGTCGATGAGAATATCGAGCCAGTTCCGTTGCATCCGCAGGCCGATATCGTCGGCATCTGCGGCATGGCCGTGCAGTTCCCGCGCCAACAGGAGCTGCTCGAATACTACCGCGACCTCGGTTACTACGTGGTAGCCGGAGGCAGTTTCGCTTCGTTGTGCCCGGAGCGATTCGAGGGTCTGACCGACACCGTGGTGGCCGGGGAGGCCGAATATATCTGGCCTGCATTCTGCCGGGATTTCGAACAGGACGCGTCCAAGGCCCGCTATCAGGAAAGCGGTGTGGTCAGGCTCGAAGACTCACCGACACCGCGCTTCGACCTGCTGAAGCTTAATCGCTACGTCACCGCGAGCATGCAGTTCTCGCGCGGCTGCCCTTACCGCTGCGAATTCTGCGACATCATCGTCATGTTCGGGCGCCGGCCGCGAGCCAAGAGTCCTCAGCAGATCGGCCGCGAGCTCGATGCGCTGCGCGCCCGCGACGTCCATAACGTATTTTTCGTGGACGATAACCTGATCGGAAACAAGAAGCTCGCCAAGGCACTGCTTCGCTATCTTGTCGATTACCAGGAACGCTACCATTATGCCTTCCAGTTCGGCACCGAAACCTCCATCAACCTGGCAGATGATGCCGAGCTGTTGCAGCTGCTTCGGGCGGCGCACTTCACCTGGGTATTCATCGGCATCGAATCACCGGATGAAGACAGCCTGAAAGAATCTTTCAAGACCCAGAATACCGGCCGCGATCTGTTGACTGCTGTACGCACCCTCTATGCGCACGGCATCGACGTGCTGGCGGGATTTATCATCGGTTTCGACAACGATACGCTCGATGCGTTTGACAAGCAGTACCGCTTCATCAGCGATTCCGGCATCCAGGTTTCCATGGTCGGCCTGCTCACCGCACTGCCACGCACACCGCTTTACGAACGCCTCGAGCGCGAGGGGCGGCTGATCATGGGGGCTCAGCACGGCGACAACACCCGATCCGGCACCAATATCATCCCGAAGCGCATGGGCTACGCGGCCATGGTACAAGATTACCAGATCCTGTACCGGCGTCTGTTCAGCGACCGCGGCATCGCCCGGCGCATCCGGAGCAAAATCCGCTATCTCCGCAACCCGCTCTATCGGGGGAGGTATCCGCTGCGCCAGCGCCTAGGGATCGTGCGCCGGCTGTTCACGCACGCTCTGCGCTCCGGCGGGCCGGCGCGGCTTTTCCGCGTCCTGCACACGCTGATGTTTTCCCCGCCGCGGGCCTGGCCGCAGGTGCTCGCAGACTGGATCGCGGGACTATCCATGTACGACTATATCAGGCGTAACTTCCTGACCGACCGCAGCCGGGCGCTGGGCCTTGCCCAGCGCACCAGTGCGCTGCTGCACAAACTGTGTGCGGCGGACATACATCGCGGTGTGGTCGAAATCGGCAGTCACGTCAGTGAAGGTGAAGACCATCTGCAGATTAATCTGCACGGCCACGTCGGGCGCCTGTTCTTCGCGCGCGCCGCACGTCACCTGGAGAGGATGTTGTGCCGCTCGGCAGCCACCGTGACTCTGCATATCGAAGCGCTACGCGAGGATCAGCAGCAGCAACTCGCGCGTCTGCTCAGGCGCCTCGCTCCCTATGGTGATCGCGTCTCGGTCTGGATCGATGAGCGCATGCGGCCGCTTGTGTCGATCGACCCCTCGGCATTCCATCTGGTGCTGACACCGGTCCGTGATGCCCGGATGCGGTCGGCTTGAGTTCGGACCATCGCGCTGGCGTGGCTGCTTGGTTTCAATCTGTTCAATTTGGAGGGGCCACTGAACAGACGTAGAAAACAGCGCGCTTTGGTCAGCACGGCGAATTTTTGGCCCTTCCGCGACTCAGATGCCGCCCCGAATGGGCTTTTTTAAGGATACTCGGTTTCTTCGTAATGGGGATCCCTGATGACACTCCGTATTCTGCAATTTACCATGGGGCGCATCACTAATTAGGGAGTCGCCTCGGCATTCAAGGCGTGTTGCATGCAGTTCCGGGCGAAGCGGATGAAAGCAAGCTGCGTGGCGGAAATGTTTTTTATTTTCGATTCTGCGGCGTGTCTTAAGAGTGCGGAAGGCAACGAGCCCATCGGCCCGGGCGCTACAGGATTGAAGAAACCAGGCCTGACACCCATGCCGAGTTGAGCCGGCATGGGTGTCAGACTGCTCGAAAGCCGCCGCAGTTTGGTTTCACAAAAGGAACCAGCGAGTTGCCGCGGTAAGGTGATTCGTCGACTGGAAATCCGGCTTGCAGCCAAAAGCGGTGTAGGAGATGATTTTTGGGTTCTTTCCGCATCAAGCCCGAAGACGTGATCTGACCCACCCTGATCAGCGTAGGTCGGCCACTCGCACGGTGCTCACTCAGACAAAGGGGGATTCATGTTAGAAGACTTTAAGAAGTTCATCATGCGCGGGAATGTCGTGGATCTGGCTGTTGGTATCATCATTGGCGCGGCATTCGGCAAGATCGTCAGTTCATTGGTGTCGGACGTCATGATGCCTCCGCTCGGCATGCTCATGGGCAACGTCGATTTCAGCGGATTATTCATCAACCTGAGCGGTACTCACTACCCGACCCTGGCGGCAGCAAAGCAGGCGGGCGCACCGACCATCAACTACGGGCTGTTTATCAATTCTATCATCGACTTTCTTATCGTCTCGGCCGCCGTTTACGCCGTAGTGAAAGTGATCAACAAACTGCAAAAGAAGGCAGAGGCGGCGCCGCCGAAACCGTCCCGAGAGGAAGAGCTTCTGACCGACATCCGCGACCTACTCAAGGAACGGCACTGAAGCGGATCGGGCAGCCGGCGATCGTACTGGGCGGAGGCACTCCCGGATCCGCCGCCGGGAGCGCTTCAATACGTCATAGCTTCGACGGTCGCCCCCGACCTACAGCTGCGTCGCCTGAAGCCCGATCGAAGTCCGAGGCGAAGGTGGCGGCCTTCGGCGGAATATCTGCTGCTATCAGAACCCATGCGACGGCTGCTGCCAGTCGTTGAGTTTGCCATCCTGTGAAATCGTGACAGAACCGCTGCCAACTCCGGTGTAATGGTAATACCAGACGGTGATGTTGCCAGTCCGGAATTGCCCGCTCGGTGGACCGAGGAGCTTCTTGACGTCAGCCGCTGTCATCCCCCGCTTCAGCTGGTGCCAGGCATGCTGCAGATCGGCCTCGGCGCCAAAACTCTGATTACCCGTCACTGCTGGTCGACCGGCCATTGCTGGTTGTTCAGCCATTGGCGCTTGTCCGGCCATTGGCGAATGCATAGCCTGGACATGTTGCAGGGCATGGACCTCGGCTTCGAGCTTATCGACCC
Source organism: Pseudomonadota bacterium (assembly GCA_021777335.1). GTDB lineage: Bacteria > Pseudomonadota > Gammaproteobacteria > Acidiferrobacterales > Acidiferrobacteraceae > JAJYDT01. The sequence continues at coordinate 4,293 of JAJYDT010000109.1, forward strand.
GCTGGGTCAGGGTCTGTACCTGCTGCCGCAGGGAATTGGCATCCCCGTCCTGCGCCTGCGCCGGCGTGGCAAAGGCCGTCCCCAGAACACAGACAAAGACTGCGGCGACTGCCGGCCGGGTCCGGACCAAGGCATCCCCGCATCGCGCCGTTGGATTCGGGGGTAAATACAGTCTCTGGGCTCGCGCCATGGGAACTCTCCTCTGTTGCCGATGAGCCATGGTACCTGTGATCTCCCCTTCAGCGCCAGCCGCTGTCCCTCCGTAGGCCGATTCGGAATTGATACAAAAAAAGATTGTTTCGGCAATGCGCCACTGCATCGCGGCGAAGCCAAGCGGCGCGCCGAAGTTCCCATCGGCATCTCTCCGTCCCAGCGAAAACAGAACGAACTTCCCGTTCCCGGTCACCCCGCTTCCGATGCAGATCTGCCACACGGACATCGTTGCGCAGAATGGCTTTTTTTCTGTCCCCGGATTCACCGGCTGTGGCCAGCCAGCCACCGCCCGATTCATCACCGCGTGAGGGCAACAGCAAATACCCGCTGGTACGTTCAGCGTCGTCGATGGCGACAGTCTGCTCTTGGATAGCACCGCAATATTGGACATCAGCAAGGAAGGTGCCACGCGTGGTTCGGGCACTTCGTCTTGACACAACGTCGAATCCGGAGCCAGCGGCGGGCGGCGTCAATCGAATACGACAGTCTTGTTTGCGTACACCAGAATGCGGTTGTCGAGATGCCATCGTACTGCCCGCGAAAGCACGATCTTTTCAAGATCGGCACCCTTCTGGACAAGGTCCTCCAGGGAATCACGGTGGGAAATACGCGCGACGTCCTGTTCGATGATCGGACCCTCGTCCAAAACATTGGTCACATAATGCGACGTGGCACCGATCAGTTTCACGCCACGCTCGAACGCACGATGGTACGGCTTGGCGCCATGAAAGGCGGGGAGAAAGGAGTGGTGTATGTTGATAATGCGCTCAGGATATTGCGCGGTGAAATTCACGGACAGCACCTGCATGTAGCGGGCGAGAACGATAAAATCGACATCGCGCTCGCGCAGCAACGCAAGCTGCACCCGCTCCGCCTCCCCTTTGTTGTCGCGGGTTACCTCGACATGCTGATAGGGAACCCCATAGGCGTCGGCCAGACCACGTGCGTGCTCGTGGTTGCTGACGATAATGGGAATCTCGCAGTGCAGTTCTCCGCCTTGATAGCGGTAAAGCAGGTCTGCCAGGCAATGATTATAGCGCGAAGCGAAAATCGCCATGCGTGGCTTATGTGCGGATTCCGCGAGGCGCCA
>JAJYDT010000110.1 GCA_021777335.1 Pseudomonadota bacterium
CCCCGCATTATTTTCATTTAAAAGGTAGGTCACTGACGCTGCCTGGGCAGTGCCACTCAACAGCAGACCGACACAGCCCCCATACAACAATTTCCTGAGATTGATCTCCACCACTCGTTCTCCTGAATTTGTTAAACTGAATTTACTGCATTGAAGTTACTGCATTTAATGGTCCACCGTCGGCCGCCTACGTCTGAGGATGTTGCGAACCATGGACAGTCCTGCCCATTTTTATTGGCCATACTTCAAGGTAACAGCCGTGGCTCAAGGCAATTGCCATGCCATGTCTCTATTTTATTGATTAATATGTTTTTTATTCTGTGTAAGCGAGATCAGTACATCAAAATATGTAAAATCTCGGTTACAGCTGAGGCGCGTGTTGCGGGCACAACATCAGAAAATATTAATTAAACAAGTATTTATATAATAAAATACTAATTGTAATGCGGACGATACGGCCGCGTGGATACTGGTAACACCTCCGATATGAGGAACAACTGACGAACCTGTGACCGGCCAACCGGCCGAGGGGGGCGCCAACCTAACGGATACGCAAATTCTTCCGGTACCGGTCCGCGTGTGCCCGTACTACTGACTGCTGAGCAAGCGCCCGGCGAGGAGCTCGCGGAACTCGTCTTCCGTGATCGTGCGCACCCCAAGATCGTGCGCACGCTGCGCCTTGGAGCCGGCCTCGGCACCGATCACCACAAGATCAGTCCGCGCCGATACGGTTCCGGCCACCTTCGCGCCGAGCGCAATCAAACCGGCACGCGCCTCGTCCCGCGTCATCGACTCAAGGCGCCCGGTAAGCACCACCGTACGGCCTTGCAGCGGCAACGAACCTGGGCGACGCGGCATCGGAGGCCAGGAGACCCCCGCAGCGCGCAACCGGCGGATGATCTCGCGGTTATGATCCTGGCGGAAGAATACATAGACTCCTTCCGCCACCGCGGGACCGACGTCGGGAACCTCCTGCAACCGTTCATGATCAGCGTCGGCAATCGCTTCGAGGCTTCCAAAATGCCGCGTGAGCGCGAGTGCCGTGGCCTCGCCGACCTGGGGGATCCCAAGCGCATACAGGAAACGCGGAAGCTCCGTAGCGGCGCTCGCATCAATAGCATCCTTAAGATTCTGCGCCGACTTCGGCCCCATTCGCTCAAGACCTGCAAGCGTCTCGGCAGCAAGCAGGTAGAGATCCGCAACGTCATGCACGAGGCCTTTGTCGACCAGCTGATCGACCAGTTTCTCTCCAAGCCCCTCGATGTCCATGGCCTTGCGTGACGCAAAATGCAGGATGCTCTGTTTCCGCTGTGCGGGACAGAACAGGCCTCCGCTGCAGCGCGCGATAATGCCGTTGCCTTCCCGGACAATCGGCGCGGTACACACAGGGCATGCCTTTGGGAACTGGAAAGGTTCTGCGTCCAGAGGCCGATGCTCGGTGAGCACCCGCACAAGTTCCGGGATCACGTCGCCTGCCCGGCGGATACTCACCGTATCGCCCACCCGCACGTCTTTGCGCGCGAGCTCCTGCGGGTTGTGCAGACTGATGTTTGTGACCGTGACCCCGCCAACCTGCACGGGCCGGACCCGGGCAACCGGGGTTATGGCGCCCGTGCGTCCCACATTCACCGAGATGCTCTCGACGAGCGTGTGTACCTCTTCCGCAGCGAATTTGTGCGCGATCGCCCATCTTGGCGCGCGGGCGACGAAGCCTGCCTGGGCCTGACGGTCAAAACGATCGACCTTGTAAACGACACCATCGATATCGTAGTCGAGCGTGCGGCGGCGGTCCCGCAGCACGCGATAGTACTCAAGACAGCCCGTCACCCCCCGGACCCGACGGACCTCCGGATTCACCGGAAGACCCCAGTCCGCAAATGCCCCGAGCAACGCATATTGCGTGTCTGGAAATACCCCGTCGACACCGCCAAGACCGTAAAAGAAGACCTTGAGCGGACGGCCCGCGGTGACCCTGGGATCAAGCTGGCGGAGGCTGCCCGCCGCGGCGTTACGGGGATTCGCAAATAATCTCAGGTTCCGCTCCTGCTGCCGCTGATTCAGCGCGACGAAACCGCTCCTCGGCATATAAACTTCGCCGCGGACCTCCATGTCGCGTGGGCAGGCACCGTGGAGACGGGCAGGCACTGTCGGGATGGTGCGCACATTCTCGGTGACATCTTCGCCCGTCGCCCCATCGCCGCGGGTCGCAGCGCGCACCAGCGCGCCACGCTCATACCGCAGACTCACTGCGAGTCCGTCGAGCTTCGGTTCGGCACAATAGTCGAGCCACTCGATCCCCAGCCGTTCACGCATCCGGCGATCAAAATCGATGATGTCGCTGTCGCTGAACGCATTAGCAAGAGACAGCATCGGCACGCCATGCGTGACCGGCGAAAACCCCTGTATTGGCGCCCCCCCGACGCGGGCCGTGGGCGAATTGGGGACGGCAAGCTCGGGATGTGCGCGCTCGAGATCCTCGAGTTCCCGGAAAAGACGGTCATATTCCTCATCCGTGATCTGCGGGTCGTCAAGGACGTAGTAGCGGTGATTGTGCTCCTCGATCAATCGCCGGAGCTCCGCGATTTGCACCTCTGGCTTACGTCGTCCGGTCACGGCTCGAACAGGCGAATCGCGCGAACGCTCCCTGGGGCAATGTTATGGCGTTCCATGCCCGCGACAATCTGACCGATCTGTGCGCGAATGACACCAAGCGCATGTTCGGTCAGAGGTTTATGATCCTGGTCCAGCAGGAGGCCGCCGAGCCCGGAGGCCACATGATTCGCCACCACGAGCATCCGCTCGAACACGGCATGAGGGTCGGTCACGCACGGGACGTTCATGAACAGCGCAAGCCCTTTCACACGCAATGTTTCCCATGCGTCCGGGCTGAATTCTCCAGGCTTGAACAGATTCGCCATCGTGAAGAAAGGGCGCTCCCCTTTCCCCGGATGGCGCATGTGGAACACATTCCGCGGGCCAAACTCCATGCCCTGGGAAAACGCCGCGCTTCTTACCTCGTCGCCGGTAAACCCTTCCTCGGAGCTGGGTATAATGCTGACGCTTGCGATGACGTCGAAGGCCGCGCAGAACTTGTCAAGATCGGCAGCACGCTGGAGTGCCTCCTCGAAACCGATGGAGAACTGGGGCTGACGATGAACCGCATCGGCAAGCTTGAGCCCGATCTGTGACAGCCGGTTCAGTTCGGATTCCACGGCCGGACCGCGGTAATCGGCAAGTTGCAGGCTGAGCAGCAGATCGCCGTACTGCCCCTCCGGTCCCTCCGTTTCCAGATCCACTGACAAACTGGTCCCGAACCGCAGCCCGCACAGGCGATGTGGCCGCTCGATCAGCGATTCCTCCTGTTTGTAGAGTGCAAGCACCTGGTCCCGGGCAACAGGTTCGTGGCCGGGAAGCCGGATGATGAAATCGATCACATCATCCGGGACACAGCCGCCGGAACGCCGCTCCTGGACAGGCTTCATAATCGCCGCTGGGCTCGGAGGTTCTTGTCCCCGCGCTTCCATCCAACGCCGCCCGTAGATGACGCGGCCACCTGAGCCATCCTCATACATCACCCGTTCTTGCGACGGGGTTTGTGGCTGGGCGGCTGGTCCTGGGGGAGAAGACGCTGTGTCGGTTCGCCCGCGGTTGCGCCCCGACGATAGCCGGCGCACCGCGCGACCCCGATCATAGGCGGTCAGGGCCGCCGCCAGAACCACCAAACCGCCAAGAATACTGAGCCCTAGCCGAAGATCCATCAGGCACCCGCCTGTCTTGTCTTCGTGACCATCTCCACCGCCTGCTCCACATCGACGGATACGAGCCTCGACACCCCGGGCTCGGACATCGTGACACCGAGCAGCAGGTCAGCCGTTTCCATGCTCACCTTGTTGTGGGTGACGTAGATCAGTTGCGTGCGTTCAGACATGGCCCGAAGGGTTTGTGCATAGCGTTCCACATTGGCATCATCGAGCGGCGCATCCACCTCGTCCAGCAGGCAGAAAGGTGCCGGATTCAGCTCGAAGATCGCGAAGATCAGCGCGACCGCCGTCAGCGCCTTCTCGCCCCCTGATAACAAATGTATCGTCGTGTTCCGTTTCCCGGGGGGTCGCGCAATCACCGTAACCCCGGTTTCAAGCATATCGTCCCCCAGAAGCTCGAGATGTGCTTGTCCACCGCCAAACAACCGGGGGAAGAAGGACTGGAACCCCGCGTTGACACGCTCGAACGTCTCGCGGAACCGTATCCGGGTTTCGCGGTCGATCTTGCGGATCGCCTCCTCAAGGGACGCCAGTGCCTGCGACAGGTCGGCGTGCTGACTGTCGAGAAACTCCTTGCGCTTCGCGTGCTCCTCATGCTCGCTGATCGCGGCTAGATTGATCGGACCAAGCCGTTCGACCCTGGAGAGGACGGAGCCGATCTCCCCCTCGATCATCTCGACCGTTCGCGCTGCCGAAACGCCTGCTTCGTCCGGAACGTCCGGCCGATACGAGGCCGGGTCTATGCCCAGATCCCGTGCCTGCTCGCACAGTCCCTCCCGCTTCGTCGACAATTCGCGTTGCCGGAGCCGCGCTTCCTCGACCTCGGTGCGCACCGCCGCCGCGTGTTGCACCTCCCGCTGGCGCACCTGATCTTCCGCCTGGCGGCGACCCTCAATTTCGCCGAGCTGTGCGCCGGCCACGCGCGCGATATCCTCGGTCCTGAGCCGTTCAGCAAGTGCCTGATCGATCCGCGCGCGCAATTCGCCCTCGGGGCTCGCCGCCGCAAGGGCCTCCTCCAGATCCTTTCTTCGCGCAGCGAGGACGTCGCGCTGCGCCGAAAGCCGCTCGATACTGGCACTGATCGACCGGAACTCCGACTGCATACGCTCCTGTTCCACCTCAATCTCATGCATGCCGGCAGCAGCTGCACGCTCATGGGCGCGGGCCGCGATGGTCTCCTGCTCGGCGGCAGCGCCGGTCGCCTCAAGGTCGGCGCGCTCGCGCTGGCGGCTTGCCGCTTGTTCGTGCGCTTCCGAGACCCACGTACGCGCCTGCCCAATGTCCCCACGCAACCGCTCCAGCCGTTCGTGCGCACTCTCGCGTTCGCCTGCAAGCTGATCGCGCCGTGCAACAAGCTGCGTGAGCCGTGCCTCGTTCTGGCCAAGCGCAGCATGCCGGTTCGCGCGCTCCCGGTTCAGCTCGGCCAGCCGCCCGCGTTCCGCCTCCCGCTGATCCTCAATCCCCGCGTGCTGCGCCTGGACACCAGCAAACATCGATTCCAGGGACTCGAGCTCCTCCTTAAGAATCCGCACACCTGCGCGTAATGACTCCATTTCACGGCCGCGAACGAGAAGCCCGGGATCCGCCGATGGGAACCGTATCCAGTTGCGGCCACACCAAAGCCCGTCCCGGGTGACGATCGACTCTCCGGGGCCGAGTGTAGGTCTGCGGGCCAGCGCCTCATCGACGCTCTCCGCCACCTGCACACCGGCAAGCAAGCCCTCGAGATCAACTGCTGTGGAGATCCGGCCAAGGAGTCCTTCCGAGACGTTCCGCGCACCG
>JAJYDT010000003.1 GCA_021777335.1 Pseudomonadota bacterium
TGGGCCATCATCGACAGCTTACTGTCCTGGTTCTACGTGCTGTACCACCTGATCTTTCATTAGCAGCTCTTGCCAAGACGCTTGCGGGTAGTCCCGGCGATGGAAGCCCGGGAAGCGGACCACCGCGCGTTGCCCGACGGAATTGCAGCCCTGGCAGAAGCCAATTGAACACGCTCCGGCGGCTGCCGAGCCGTCTGCGGGTCTCAGAGCGTGCTGTGGGGCTCAGGGTTCTGGCCGTCCCCGGCGTCGGTCATCTGGATCGCCTTGCTGTTGCCCCAGTGGGCCAGGTTGTCGACCTGGATGCCCACCCAGTAGAGCGCGCCGATGTCGTCGGCAGCGCGGCCGCCGACGAGCTGCTGGCCCTCGGAGAGCAGAACACTGTCCGAAAAGCTCACTGCGTCGGTCGTGGTCCGGAAGATGCGCCAAAGGACGATCCGTTCACCCGCAGGATCCTGGGGCAGCGACCGCAGTTTTTCGAGCACCGTCTTCTCAATCGGGCTGGCTTTTTGGGGAGTCTGAGTCATGAATTCATTGTCGCGCAGGCGTCGTGGGTTGTCGAGGGCATGTCCGACCTTCGGCCCCGGGCGCTCCCGCACCCATGTGGCTCTTCAATAGGGTCATCAGTGGATTCACGTGTATATGCGCGCGGGTGGAGGTAAGCTCATCGCGAGCCCCGGGGGAGCCTACTGAATGTCCGACGACACCAACCCGAAAGCGGTCCGTGAGATCCGCATCAACCCCGTTGTCCCGAGCGAATCCGTGCTGGTTGCAACCGCACGCAGCATGCGACCAAAGCGGCGCGAGGATCTGGGCGTGCGCGAGCACGAAGACTACGTGGCGACGTGTCCGTTTTGCCGTGGTAACGAGCACCTGACGCCGCCCGCGATTGATGTCTACCCAGGGCCCGCGGATTGGCGCATTCGCATCGTCGAGAATCTATACCCAGTGCTGGGGGATGATCGTCAGGAGCGCAACCTGAGCCTTGGCCTGCAGCAGACGATTGATGGTTACGGGCGTCACGAAGTGATCATCGATCACAACCGGCATGGCATCGCGCTGTATGAGATGGAGGCCTCCCATATCGCCGATCTCTTCAGCGCGTATCAGAAGCGCATGCGGGAGCTTTATCAGTCGAACCCGCGTCTGCGCTATGTGCTCGTGTTCAAGAACTCGGGCGCCGCCGCAGGAGCGAGTCTCAGTCACACCCACAGCCAGATCATCGGCATGCCCGTCGTGCCCTATAACGTACAGGCTGAGGTTGAGCACAGTCTTAGCTACTATCGCAAACACCACCACTGCATCTTCTGTGCGCTCATCGACGAGGCGCTCACCTTCGAGGCGACCATCTACGACCGCACGTCCGGGGCGGTCCAGCGGCGCATCCACGTGGGGCAGTATGTTATTGAGCGCGGCACGCGGTTCCTGGCGGTGAAGCCGTTCGCGAGCCGTTACGAATGGGAGATCCAGATCCTGCCACTTGCGCACCAGGGGGACTTTCTGGACGCGTCGGGCGATGATCTTCGCGATTTTGCCCGCGTCCTGCGCCGGTCGATGGCACGCCTCAGCGCGGTGCTTGGCGAGGTGCAGTACAACTATTTCCTCCACGCCCTGCCGCACGCGCCCGAGACGGAAGAGAGCAGACCAAGCTACCATTGGCACCTGGAGATCTGTCCGCGCACGACCATCCCTTCGGGTTTCGAGCTGGGATCGGGGCTCTTCGTCAATACCGTCAGCCCCGAGGACGCCGCCCGGCAGCTGCGTGAGGTGGTATTGACGGATCCGGACTAGGCGTCGGCGCCGGTCGTCGGCGGAAGCGAGAGGCGCGGAAGTGGCCCTTGAAGACATCATGGAGGTTGACGTGCCGGGCGGCAGGGAAGAGATCCACGTGCTCAGGAATGGCACGGGACCGGAACGGTTTGTGGTCTGGCACGGATTCGATTCGGTGAATCGCTTCTACGACTGGGGCTGGTTGCTCTCCTATGGTGAGGTGATCCGCGCCGGCCTGCCAGGCCACGGTCCGGTTGCACCCAGGGACTGGCGTACCTACCGTCGCTGGACGACGGGGCATTTCTTCGACACGGCTGCGGGTCTCTGCCGCCAGCTCTTCGATGGCCGGCCATTCACGCTGATTGGTCATTCCGCCGGGACACAATGCGCGCTTGGCGTGGCACTTCGGGAACCGGACCTCGCCAGCCGGCTGATCCTCGTCAATCCGCTCATATGGCCTCCGTATTCGCGGCTCTCCCAGCGCCTTGTCCGGTCGCCCCTTTGGCCTGTGGTGGGGGCGGCTGTGCTTGGACGCACACGCCGTCGCAAACGAGTCTCGGTAGACCGGCATCTGACCGCTTCCCGGTCAATCGTGGTCGACCATGAGCGCTTCAGCCGGGACCCGCGTACACGGCGGTTTGTGGCGGAGGGGCTCGGCGACTATCGCCGGACGTCCCTGCGGGCGCTGATCGCGGGGGCACGGGTACTCGTCTCAAGCGACCTTCGGCCCGTGGTCGCGCACGCGCGCGTTGCCGTACCGACGCTGATCCTGCACGGGCGCGCTGATCCGGTCTGCCCACTGGCGCAGGCTGAGTGGCTCGTGCGGCACATCCCCGGCGCGGCGCTTGTCATCATGGAGGAGGTTGGCCATATCGGTTATGCCGAGCGCGAGGATATCTTCCGCAGTGCCGTCACGGAGTGGCTCGACCGGCACGGTTGTGTCCCGGCTTGAAACAGTTGCGCCAGATCCGGAGCCGCGCTATAAGCCGATCATGACGACAAACGGCGATTTTGGACAAGACCTGTCGGCGCACTGGGACGGGGTGTATCGCAATAAGGCAATCGAGGATGTGAGCTGGTTCGAAGAGGTCCCCGCCCAGTCGCTGTCGATGATCAAGGATTGCGGGCTCGCCCTGGACGACGCGGTGGTGGATGTCGGTGGCGGCGCGTCGCGGCTCGTGGATTACCTGTTGCGGGAGGGTTACCGCGACCTTACCGTGACCGACATTGCGCGTTCGGCGCTTGCGGCAGCACGTGCGCGTCTCGGCGATGCCGGGCAGAAGGTGCAGTGGATGCCCGGGGATATCACGCGCATTGACCTTGCGGGCCGCTACCGGCTTTGGCACGATCGCGCGGTTTTTCACTTTCTTACCGAAGCGGACGCACGCGACCGCTATCTCGCGACCCTGCGTATGGCGCTGTTGCCCGGTGGTCATCTTGTGATCGCGACCTTCGGTCTGGCCGGTCCGGAACGCTGCAGCGGGCTGCCGGTACAGCGTTACGATGCCCAGGGACTTGCCTCGGTGCTCGGCCCCGGTTTTTCGCTTACGGCCACCGTGGTCCGCAGCCACGTCACCCCGCAGGGGCGAGAGCAGACCTTTACGTACTGCCGTTTCAGGCGTCTTGCCCGCTGAAGACTGGTGAGTGCGGACGTGGAATGCGCTACGCTGTGGCACGCTTTCCGTAGACAGCACAGAACCATCCGGAGGTGTCCATGAGGATTCTGCATACCATGCTGCGCGTGGGTGATCTTGACCGCTCGATCCAGTTCTATACCGAGGTCCTCGGGATGCACGTGCTGCGCCGGACGGATTATCCGGAGGGCAAGTTCACGCTTGCGTTCGTCGGCTACCAGACCGAGGCTGAAGGCGCGGTGCTCGAACTCACCTACAACTGGGGCGTTGGCCGTTACGAGCTCGGCACGGCATTTGGCCATATCGCGCTTGCGGTCGATGATGTCTACGAGGCATGCGAGCGCGTCACCGAGCGCGGCGGCAAGGTGGTGCGACCGGCGGGTCCGATGAAGCACGGCACGACCGTCATCGCGTTCATCGAGGACCCGGACGGCTACCGGATCGAGTTCGTCCAGACGCGGCACTGACCACCGGCACTTGCAGCAGCTGAATCATTGCACGATGGCGCCAGGGTGCATTTTCAGCAGTTTGTCGTAGACAGGGGTGATCTCCTGTTTTGGAAAAAAGGCCTTCCAGGTCGAGGCGGACAACAGCTGCGTCGGCGGCGGTGCGAAAACCAGATCCTGCTTGCGGACCATGACATGGCAGGAAATGCAGGTCCCTATCTTGCCGAAGGCCAGGGCTTTGCCCGTGGGCCCGTAGGCCGCCATGACCCAGTTGCGGTCGGCGGGATCATAGCCAGCCAGTTTGAGCATGGCCGCAATACCGGTCAGCTTCCTATCCTTGTTGTAGTTCTCCTTGACCAGCAGGCTGCCGTTGGGATAACGGCGGACTTGCACGATCCCGCCCGCTTTTTTGATGGTCATGCTGGCCGGGCCATTGCCGAGATCGGTGGTGTAATAATCCACCGTCCGGGAACCCGGTTGCAGAACCCTGCTTTCGGGCATGAGCGCATTCGCCTTCTGGACGGACTGGATTTCCCGCCAAACGGCTTTCGGGCTGGGTGTGTCCGCCCCATAGGACAAGGGCGCCAGCAAGAACGTCATACCTGCCAACGTGTACACTGCCAATCGGTTCATAAGCGCATAAGCCTCCCTGAGGTTGAAGCGCCCCCGAGGTCACAGACACCCGGCTAAGCCGCCATCGTCATCGCTTCGAACTCAGATGGGGGGCAGTCGCCCGCGGGCGAGCGGCGATGATCGGATCCTGGAACGCTTCAATATACCGGAAGAGGTCCTGTGTTTCATGCCCGCGGATGTGGCAGCTCCGGTGATGGCCGGTTCTTGTCGCATCTTGTCGCAGACGAGGCGCGGAGTCCCCTTCCAGGTTTCATCATGAAAAGATAAAGCCAGCGACTTCAGTCGCGGGTCATTCATGTGAAGTGTCCATCACCGCAAAAAAACCGCAAACGGATGCCCTGTTGTTTTCGTGCGCGTCCGACTGGCCCTGGATGGCTGGCGTCGCCTCACCTGCCCCGGGGCAGCGGGTGGACATCAAGACGCAGCGCATGGATGCCGAGTGACGCGAGGCGTTGATCGGCGCGGTCCAGCGCCGTCAGGCTGTAGTAGGGACCGACGCGTACACGATAGAACACTCCGCGACCCTGAATGGTGACCTTCTGGATGTAGGCATTAAGGCCCCGTAGCGCGAGGTGTGCGGTGAGATGATTCGCCTCCGCGAAGTCGGAATATGATGCCGCCTGGAGTTCATAGTGATCGCCGCCCGGGGGATGGGCTGCGGGCGGCAACTGCCGCTGTGTCTTTGCCGGATGACGCCTGGGCAACACGGTCTCGAGTTCCGGCAGCATGGTGTAGAACTGGTAACGCGAGCGTTTCGGCACTGCCGCGTGCGGGGCGCGCTGTGTGATCGTGGGCTGCACCGGTTCTGGTTTTGGTTTGTGGACATAGACATAGTAAGCGGCCCAGCCCAGGATGAGTCCTGTGACCAGCATGACCCACGGCCAGACCCATCCCGGTAGCCGCGCGCGTGCGGGCCGACCGGCGATCCGTCGTCTCTTCGCCATTACATCTGCTCCGGCGCGGATACGCCAAGCAGGGCGAGACCGTTCGCCATCACAACCCGCGCCGCTTCGATCAGGGCGAGGCGCGCGTCGCGGACCTCCGGCTCCGCCGTCAGGATCCCGTGGGCGTTATAGTCGCTGTGCAGCGCGTTGGCGAGCTCGCGCAGATAGTAGGCCACCTGGTGAGGCTCGAATCTCCGCGCCGCCTCGGTGACAACTTCCGGGTAGCGTCCGATCTCGAGCATCAGCGCGCGCTCCTCTGGCGCCCCGAGCGGTGTCAGGTCTGTGTCGGCAAGGTTCTTCGGGACGGCGAGGCCGCGTTCCTCAAGTTGCCGGAAAACGCTTCTGATGCGCGCATGTGCGTATTGAATGTAGTACACCGGGTTGTCGTTCGACTGCGACTTGGCGAGCTCGAGGTCGAAGTCCATGTGCTGCTCGTTTTTCCGGAGTACATAGAAGAACCGGGCGGCATCCTTCCCGACTTCGGCGCGCAGGTCGCGCAGGGTCACGAAGTCACCACTGCGGGTGGACATTGCCACCCGTTCCTTGCCGCGATAGAGCACCGTGAACTGCACAAGCAGCACCTCGAGCTGGCGGGGATCGCGCCCAAGCGCGGAAAGCGCGGCCATGATTCGCGGAACGTGGCCGTGATGGTCCGCGCCCCAGACATCCAGGCACAGGTCGAACCCCCGGGCCATCTTGTCGAGATGGTAGGCGATATCGGAGGCAAAGTAGGTCGGCACGCCATTTTCCCGCACGAGTACCCGGTCCTTTTCATCGCCGAACGTGGTCGAGCGGAACCAGAGGGCCCCCTGTTCCCGGTATACGTGTCCTTTCGCCTCGAGCTCCGAGAGTGCGCGTGCAACTTGCTCGCTATCGATCAGGCCGCGCTCCGAGAACCAGGTGTCATAGACGATTCCAAACTCCTCCAGGTCCTCACGAATATCGGCGAGCATCGCGCGAAGCCCGAAACCGTGCACCTGGGCGTAGCGCACGGGTCCAAGCAGTGTCCGGGCGCGGCGAATCAGGGCGTCGATGTACTGCTCCTTGTCCCCGCCTTCCGGTTCGTCGGGCGGCAGGTCTTCGGTGATCGCACGCACGTCTGCCTTGAATGCCGCTCCGTATTCCCGCGTGAGCCCACGGGCGACGGTGTGCACGTATGCGCCCCGGTAACCGTTCGCGGGGAACGGAACCGTCTCGCCCGACGCTTCGAGGTAGCGCAGCCAGACGCTGACCGTGAGAATGTCCATCTGCCGGCCGGCATCGTTTACGTAGTATTCGCGGTGCACGTGCCATCCGGCCGTCTCGAGCAGGCGCGCAAGGGAGTCGCCGAACGCGGCACCGCGGCCGTGTCCCACGTGCAGCGGACCATTCGGATTGGCCGACACGAACTCGATCATGACGCGCCGGCCCTGTCCGATATCGGTGCGGCCGAAACGTTCCCGTTCCGCGAGCACGCCTCTCACCGTCTGGTGGTGTGCATGCCCGGCCATGAAGAAATTGATAAAGCCGGCGCCCGCGGTCTCGCTGCGTTCCACCATCGGCGACGGGGGCAGCACGCCCTGAAGCCGTTCCGCCCAGGACCGCGGTGTGCCCCCCCGCCTGGTGAGCGTGAACGCGATCTTGCTTGCGAAGTCGCCGTGTCCTTTCTGCCGGCCGCGCTCGATACTCGCCTCGATCGCGGTGTCAGGGACGTCGGTCACATCAAGGCGGGCTAGAGCATCCCGGATCAGGGAGACAAGATGTGGTTTCACAGGAATGGCCGAGACGAGGACGTGGCGCCGGATTCTAACAGAAGCAAAGCCCGTGCTTCCAGCGGCGGCGCAGGGTCGCTAGCGAGGTCCGACGTTTCCGGCAAGCAGCCCTTCCAGGTCTTTCAGCGTGGCACGGGCCATTGGCCGGCCGTCGATCGGGCTCAGTGGCGACGCGCGTCTCAGTGTGGGATTGAATACCAGCACCTCGATCGGAACGTCGCCTGCGACAAACTCGAATGCCGGTACCGCCTCCGTGTGCTCGCCGCCAAATCTGAGCCGTTTTTCGGTCTGCTCGTTGGGAATCCCGTGTTGCGCAAGAAACAGGTCGAAATCCTCGGGTGTGTTTGCCACTGTGTGCAGCTGCACCACGCTGAATTTGGTGACCCAGCCGCTTAAAACTGCTCCGACGAGTCTCGGCTCGAAATCCGCGAGGAACCGCATGGCCTCGGCCGCTGCCTGACGCAGCCGCCCACGGGTTTCAGACAGGTCGGGATGGAACAATGTGAGGTGCGCCTCGAATGCCCGCTCGATCTCGACGTTGCCCGGCCAGTTCCGGGTTTCTGGAAGATTCAGACGCTGCGCGGCCTTGCGTTTGGCGAGCTGAAAATCACGCACACCCTCGTCCGCCATGATGCGCGCCGCGGTGTCGATGAGCAGTTGCCGCCCATGCCCCTCGGGACGCATCTTGCGGGATGGTGCCACCCGCCGCGGCATCAGAAGAGTCCCTGGCGCACGTTCTGCGTGGCCTGCGGGATTGCACCGTCGGGGGTGCTCACCATAGACGGTTTCGGCTGGGTCCCCTGGATGAAATATTCACGGATCGCTCGCGGGTCGGTAGGGGATGTGAGCGCCCCGGTATCGCGATTGATGGTTGCCGTGACCACCCCGGGCGGTGGTACGGGCGGAAGATCGGGCATGCCTTGCAGCGCCGTCTGCATGTAGCGCATCCAGATCGGGAGCGCGGCAACTGCACCCACCTCGTTGTGCCCAAGCGGCGCCGGCTGATCAAATCCGACCCAGACAGTGGTGACAACGCGGGGGTTGAACCCCGAGAACCACGCGTCGCGCTGGTGGTTGGTGGTTCCGGTCTTGCCGGCAATGTCGCTTCTGCCGAGTGCGCGTGCAGCGACGCCCGTGCCGTAGCGGATCACGTCCTTCATCATGCTGGTCATGATGAAGGCGTTCCCGGCGCCGATGACGCGCGGGGCGTAATGGGGTGCCGGCGCGCCAGCGCGCGCGACCACAGGGGTTTTTGGCGGAACGATCGCCGGATTTGCGCGTTCGAGCACGTGGTGATGCGTATCCTCCACGCGCTTGATGAAGTACGGCGTGACGCGGTAGCCCCCGTTCGCGAACACCGCGAACGCGGAGGCCATCTGCATCGGCGTGACGGAGGCGCTGCCGAGCACAAGCGACAGGTCGTGCGGCATCGATTTCGGGTTAAACCCGAACCGGGTCAGGTAGCGCACCGCATACGAAGGCCCGATCGCCCGCAACAGTCGCACGGAGACGAGGTTCAGCGACAAGGCCAACGCCTTGCGCAGCCGCGTCGGACCGAAAAATTTGCGCGTGTAGTCCAGGGGTCGCCATTTCTCCTCGAGGCTCGGGTCATTGACCACGATGGGTGCCCCGCTCAGCATGCTGGCCGCGGTGAACCCCTTGTGAAGCGCGGCGGAGTAGATGAACGGCTTGAAGTTCGACCCTGGCTGCCGTAGCGCCTGGGTCGCCCGGTTGAAACTGCTCTCGTAGAAATCGAACCCGCCGGCCAGTGCGAGCAGGGCGCCGTCGCGCGCCCGCAGCGAAACCAGGGCACCCTGGACCTTGGGGACCTCGGCGAGCCACCACGCGCCGTTGCCGCGCTGCACCACATAGATGATGTCACCGCGTCTGAGGGCGTCGGAAGCCTCAGTCAGGGGCGGACCCTCGCGGTTTACCGAGATGTAGCGTCGCGCCCAGCTCAGGCCATCCCAGCCGATACGGACACGGTCGCCGTCCTGGGTATAGGCTTCCGCCGATTTTTGGCCTACGGCCGTCACGATTGCCGGCACAAGATCCGATCGGTCCATATAGCCCTTGAGGTCCTCATCGAGGAGCGCGGGATCGGGGTAGGGCCCGATGTGCGCGTGCGCGAGCGGGCCCCGGTACCCGTGTCGCCGGTCATAGGCGAGAAGCCCGTCCTCAAGTGCCCGGTCCGCGGCAGTCTGGTCCTTGGCGCTGATCGTGGTATAGACCTTGAACCCGTCGGCATAACTCTTCGCGTTATAGTGTTTCAGCATGTATTTGAGGACCATCGCCGCCACATAGGGTGCCTGGACTGCGGCTCGGAGCCCGTGCACATGAGCTGTGACCGGTGCGCTGTTCGCTTTTGCGTACTGTGCCTTCGTAATGAAGCCGAGCGCACGCATGCGGTCGAGCACGTAGGTGCGTCGTATGCGCGCGTTTACCGGATTGCTTACCGGGTTGTCGGCCGACGGCGCGCGCGGCAATCCGGCGAGCATCGCCATCTGCGCGAGGTCGAGACTCTTGAGCGGTTTTCCATAGTAGATCTGGGCAGCAGCCGCGAGCCCGTACGCATGGTTCCCGAGGAATACCTTGTTGATATAGAGATCCATGATCTGGTTCTTGGACAGTGCCCGGTCGAGTTTCAGCGCGAGCAGGATCTCCTTGATCTTTCGGGTATACGTTTTTTTCGGGCTGAGAAAATAATCGCGCGCGACTTGCATCGTGATCGTGCTGGCACCCTGGACCTTGGCGCCAGCACGAAGGTCCGCAAGCGCGGCACGCACAATACCGGCGAAATTGACGCCGGGCTCGGAGTAGAAGTCGGCGTCTTCGGCCGCGATCAGCGCCTTGATCTGGAGCGGCGGAACATCGCTCAACGGGACCGGGATGCGGTTTTCGTTGCCGAATTGGGCGATCAGCTGGCCGCCACGGGTATAGATGCGCAGTGGCACCGTGAACCGGTGATGCGCGAGGCCCTTGATCGAGGGAAGCGTGGGGGCAATCAGCAGCGCGACCAGCGCGGCCGTGAGGACGCCGAAGGCGACTAGCCCGAAGAAGCCGAGGATCAATAACTCGAGCGGGTTTCGCGGGCGATGCGCGGACCACTTCGCGCGAAGGCTCATCGTGCTGGAATCGCTCTATTTTAAGAAATGACGGCAACGAGACGGTCGCCAAGGGTCAGTATAAAACGAAATGACCCTCTTCCCCAAGTTGCCCGTAATTGCCCGTGCTGCCGTGTCTGCCCCGCTCGTTCCGACCGGAATGTCATCGCCGACCTTGCCGGAAGGCATGGTTTTTGGCGGGCCGGTGATCACGGCTTCATGGCGGTGCGCACGTTCGCAGTCTATATGAATACTCATCAGGGGCGTTGCGTGTGCGCCAGATGTGGCGCGCATTTGACCGCCGGTCGCCTTTAAAGCGGCGCGTGTACCCCTGCACCGGCTGGCAATTTGTCATTTGAAAACCGTCGTCTATAGTCGTCTATAGTTGAAAAGGTATTTAAACAAGCGGGATATCTGCGGTCGATAACCGCAGGAAAACCAAGGGTTAAAACGTCCTTGCAACTACTGATAAAAAAGAAGCCGGCGTTGATCGGCATCGACATCAGCGCCTCCTCGGTCAAGCTGTTGGAGCTGAGCAAGGAGGGCGCGCACTTTCGTGTCGAGCGTTATGTGGTCGAGCCGTTGCCGCAGAACGCCATAGTCGAGCACGCGATCACCGAAATCGAGCAGGTGGCGGAGACCGTCGGGCGCGCGCTGAAGCGCTCGGGGACCCGCACCCGGCGCGCTGCCGTGGCGATGGCGGCGTCGCACGTCATCTGCAAGACCATCAGCGCGCCGCGCACGCTGGGTGACCGCGATCTGCAGGCGCAGATCGAGATGGAGGCGGATCACTACATTCCGTATCCGCTGGACGAGGTGAATCTCGATTTTCAGACCGTCGGCGTGTCCGAGGACAATCCGGACGAGAACGAGGTCCTGGTCGCGGCGTGCCGCAAGGAGATCATCGACGACTATATCGCCGTGCTTCAAAGCAACGACCTGGTGCCGGCCGTGATCGACATCGAGACGTATGCCATGGAGAACGCGTATACGCTGATCGCGCAGAACATGGCCGGGGGCGGGATGGAGAAGACCGTTGCGATCTTCGACATCGGGGCCACCAGCATGACGCTGAATGTGATGCATAACCTGCGCTCGGTCTACATCCGCGGCCATAACTTTGGCGGGCGCCAGCTGACGGAGGAGATTCAGCGCCGCTACGGCCTCTCGTACGAGGAGGCCGGTCTTGCCAAGAAACAGGGAGGCCTGCCTGACAATTATCAGGCTGACGTGTTACGCCCGTTCATGGAAGCCATGTGTCAGGAGATCATGCGCTCCCTTCAGTTCTTCTATTCTTCAAGCCCGTTCAACAGTGTCGATCAGGTGCTGCTCGCCGGCGGGTGCGCGCAGATCCTCGGGGTCGACGAGCTTGTGTCGGCGCGTATCGGCGTGCCGGCCATGATTGCGAACCCCTTCGTCAATATGTCCGTGGGGTCGCGGGTGAAGGCCCAGGCGCTCACGCGTGAGGCCCCATCGCTCATGGTCACCTGCGGGCTTGCCTTGCGGAGTTTCGACGCATGATCCGTGTCAATCTGCTGCCCTGGCGCGAGATGCGGCGCAAGGAAGAGGACCGCGAGCTGCTGGTGATGGCAGGCGGGGCCTGGGCTGTCGTGGCATTGATCGTGCTCTACGTGCACATGCACGTGCATGCGCTGGTCGCCAACCAGAAGCAGCGCAATCTGTTTCTGACGCAGCAGATCGCGCTCGTGAACAGCCAGATCGGACAGATTTCCAGGATCAAGAAGCAGCGCGCGGATCTCATCTCGCGGATGAAGATTATCGAGCAAACGCAGCAGAGCCGTGAGCAGATGGTGCACGTCTTTGATGCGCTGGTGCGGGTGGTGCCCCCGGGTCTTTATCTGACTTCCGTGCTGCAGAACGGCAAGGTGTTCACGATATCGGGTGTCGCCCAGTCGAATACGCGTGTGTCCACGTTCCTCAGGCAGCTCGACCACTCCCGGTGGTTCGCGAATCCGAACCTCAATATCATCAATGTCGTGCGGAAGAATGGCGCACGTGTGAGCAAATTCACCCTGGTGGTATCCGAGGCCGACAAGAAACCGAAACCGAAGCAGGGCCCGGAGCACAAGTCGTGAGCGCGACAGCGATTAACGTGCGCGGGGCGGTGGACGCGGTCGTCCGTGATCTCAAGAGTCTTGATCTCAATAACCTTGCCGCGGCGGGCCGTGCCGCCAAGATCGTCGGCGTCGTGCTGATGTGCGTCGTGATCGTGATTGGCGGCTACTGGTTTATCGTCCGGGGCGAAGTGCGCCAGTACGCGCGGTTGCAGGCGAAGGAGGCGTCACTCAAGCGGCTCTTTTTGCAGAAGAAGGCGCTCGCGGTCAATCTTCCGGCATACAAGCTCCAGATGAAGCAGATGAAGAAGATGTTCAACGTCATGCTGGAGCAGCTGCCAAACCGCAACGAAGTGCCGGATCTTCTGGTCGACATCACGCAGGCAGGGCTTGGGCGTGGCCTCAAATTCGTCCTGTTCAAGCCAAACCCGGAGAAGCCCGTAGCATTCTACGACGAGCTGCCGATCGATATCACGGTCAAGGGTACTTACCATGAGCTCGGCGAGTTCGTCAGCGACCTTGCGGCGCTGCCGCGCATCGTTACCGTCGGCGACATCAATATCGCCGCGCCGCGGAAAAGCGGCGGCCTGTTGACGATGTCGGCGGTCGCGAAGACCTACCGCTATCGGCAGGGCAAGGGCAAATGAGCGCCCGGCACCTGCGTCGCGCCCTGCTGCCGCTCCTCGTGGCGATGCTGCTCGGCGCCTGCCATGAGAGCAACACGGCCGATCTGCAGGCATTCGTCCAGAATGCCTATAAGGGCCAGCATCTCAAGGTGGAGCCGATTCCGGTCATGACTCCGCCCAAGCCCTTTGTCTACTCGGCTGAGCATCTGCCCGACCCGTTTTCGCCGGCGAATCTCGAGACCGGGGCTGCCCCCGCAGGGCCTCGGCCGGACCTCAATCGTCCCAAGGGACCGCTTGAGCACTTTCCGCTCGATGCGCTGAAGATGGTGGGAACACTGTGGCGGCACCAGGAAAAATGGGCCATCGTCGAGGCACCCAATGGCTCGGTGCACAGGGTACGGCTGGGAGATCACATGGGAGAGAGTTACGGAACCGTGACGAAGATCACCTCGGAGAAGGTGAGTCTTGTGGAGCTGATCCCGGGACCGAATGGCGGGTGGGTCACCAGGCAGGCGAGCATCGCGATCGGAAAATAGAGAGAACAGAATGAACAAAACCTTATTGGCATGGGCTCTGTCGGTCGGCACGCTGCTGCTGAACGTCGCGGCCGCTGCGATCGTGACCGGTATCCAGTGGGCACCCGGGCCTGCCCCGGTGCTCGAGGTACACCTGACGGGATCGGCCAAGTACCAGGTCCGAAAGCTGGCGCACGGGCTGCGCCTGAGCCTGACCCTCGCGGATTCCTCGCTGGGCCCGAAGGTCACGGATCTCGGCAGCAACGGCGCCGTGAAGGGTGTTTACCCCTACCTGGCGGATGGCGGCAGGGGTGTCAATATTGATCTGCTCATGAAGGCGCCTGGCACGGTCAAGGTCTCGCCGGCGACCGGCATGTTGTCCGTGGCGGTGCTCTCGGCCTCGGGTGCGCCAGCGGTTGCGGGTGCGACGCGCACGGGTACCATCAACGAACTGACCGGGATTTCGTACTCGCCGCTCCCGGGAGATCAGGTTCAGCTGCACCTCGCCATGACGGGGCCTCCGGTCGCGCCGATTGCCTTCCGCATCGACAGTCCCCCGAGCATCGTGCTTGATTTTCCGCATACCCGCCTTGACGTGGCGAAGCCGCAGATCAAGGTTGGCGTGGGCGCGGTCGTACGGGTGGTCGCCGTGGCCGCGGGCAACCGTACGCGTGTCGTGCTGACGCTCGTGAAGAATGCCCGATACTCGACGTTCGTGGGCCACCACAGCGTGAGCCTCGTGGTCCAGAACCCGGAGGCCGTTATTGCCGGGGCGACAACCGGGCCGCGGATGGTCCATTTCGCCACGTCCATAAAAGGCAAGCACCGGATCATGAACGTGAACTTCACACGCGGACCGGAAGGTGATGGGCGCGTGACCGTGCGTCTGTCCGATCCCAACGTCGGCATCAACATCACGCGCAGACATGGGCAGATCATCGTCGATTTCCTGAATACGCACCTGCCGCGAAGCCTCGAGCGGCGCCTGAACGTGGCTGATTTTGCGACCCCGGTACAGACCATCGACACCTTTGTGCGCGGACGCAACACGCGCATGATCGTCAGGCCGTCGGGTGCCTACGAGCAGCTCGCGTACCAGACCGGGCGCAAGTTCACGGTCGATGTCAAACCCGTGAGCGCGTCGGTCACGGCGAAACGGCGGCACAAGTATACCGGCAAGAAGATCTCGATGAATTTTGACCGGATCAGTGTCCGGTCTGCACTCCAGGTGCTTGCGGATTTCACGCACCTCAACTTCGTGACCAGCAATGCGGTGCACGGCAACCTCACGCTGCGGCTTGAGAATGTGCCATGGGATCAGGCGCTCGCGATTATCCTGGATTCAAAGGACCTTGCCATGCGCCGTGTCGGCAATGTCATCATGGTCGGACCCGAGAAGGAGATGGCAGCCCAGGAAAAGGCCAAGCTGGAGGCGGAGCAGGAAGCAGCCAAGCTGCAGCCGCTGGAATCAGTCCTGATCCGCATCAATTATGCCAAAGCCGCAGATATCGCCGCGCTGCTGAAGTCGATCAAGCCGGTGAACAGCGTGCCAAGCCACTTCATGCCATTCAGCAACGTGAACTACAGCAAAGTGGCCACCGAGTCGAACTCGCTTCTGTCTCCGCGTGGCCAGGTCACGGTGGATCCTCGGACCAATTCGTTGCTGATCCAGGATATCCCGTCGAAGATCCGCCAGGTGCGCAAGCTGATCGCAAAGCTTGACCAGCCGGTGCAGCAGGTATTGATCGAGGCGCGCCTGGTCGAGGCGACGGACGATTTCAGCAAGAGCCTCGGTGTCCGTTTCGGCAGCAACATCACGAGCTCGAACGGCAGCACCTCGATCTCGCAGGTGCCGAACCTCGGAGGTATCACGACGACCAGCGGACTCGACACGTTCAACGTCGACCTTCCGTCGATCGGTTCGGGTTCGATACCGCCGGGAACCGTCGGTCTCACAATCGCGAAGCTCGGGACCAGCAATCTTCTGAACCTCGAGATCTCTGCGCTGCAGGCCGACGGCAAGGGCAAGATCATCTCAAGCCCGCGCGTCATCACGGCCAATCAGGAAGAGGCCAAGATCGAGCAGGGTCAGCAGCAGTTTTTCAACCTTGGTTTTGGGCAGTCCCAGATCGAGTCGGCGGTTCTCGGGCTTGATGTGACCCCCCAGGTGACGCCTGACAACCGGGTGATCCTGACCGTAAAGATCACGGACGATACGTTCGCCAACGCGGTCGCAGGCACTCTGAACACGAAGAAGATCACGACCCAGGTCCTGCTCGACAACGGCCAGACGGTGGTGATCGGCGGTATCTACACGCGCAACAAGCTGACCAGTGTCGACAAGGTTCCGGTGCTCGGCGACCTGCCGCTCATCGGGTGGATGTTCCGGAACCGCGCCGTGAACAACCAGAAGGATGAACTCCTGATCTTCCTCACGCCCCGTATCCTGTCGCCGTCGCTGAATCTGCACTAGACGGCCCTGGGCGCGCCTATGGTTGATTTATCGGCCGGATACTGGCATATCTCACAGCCATGGAGGGCTCCAAGAACGTTTTTCTGATCGGACCGATGGGGGTTGGAAAATCCACGATCGGCCGTCATCTATCCGACCTGCTCGGCCTGCGTTTCCTGGACTCCGACCAGGAGCTCGAGCGGCGCACCGGTGTCTCCATCCCCTGGATCTTCGAGATCGAGGGCGAGGAGGGTTTCCGGCGGCGGGAATCCCAGATCATCGAAGAGCTTGCGCATCGCGAAGGGGTGGTCCTCGCGACCGGCGGGGGCGCGGTACTGCGCGAAGAGAACCGGGCGTGCCTGAGCGCGCATGGCTTCATTGTGTATCTCGAGGCGAGCCTTGAGACACTGCTTGAGCGCACCCGCCGTGACCGTCACCGGCCGCTGCTGCAGCAGGGAGATCCGCGCGCGGCGCTCGAGGCCCTTATCGCAGTGCGCCATCCCCTGTATCTCGGACTCGCGGATCTCGTGATTTCAACCGACCGGCGGTCGGCGACCGCGGTTGCGCACGAAGTGGCCCGCCATGTCGGCCCGGAAAATCATGAGAACGTTCAGGCTTGACCTTGGACCGAGAAGCTATCCGATCCATATCGGGCGCGGCCTGATCGATCGGGCGGACCTGATTGCACCGCAACCCGCAGGGCGGGTCGCGGTGGTGACCAACGAGAAGGTGGCGCCGTTCTATCTCGACCGTGTCCTCAGGGGCCTTGCGCATCTTGCCCCGGTGCCGGTCGTGCTGCCGGACGGGGAGCGGCACAAGACGCTCGCCGGTCTTGATCCGATCTTCACCACGCTCCTCAGGGAGCGCTGTGACCGCGACACCATGCTCGTCGCACTGGGTGGCGGGGTGGTCGGCGACATGACCGGTTTTGCCGCAGCCTGCTATCAGCGTGGCGTGCCGTTTGTCCAGATCCCGACCACGCTGCTCGCGCAGGTCGACTCTTCGGTCGGTGGCAAGACTGGTGTGAATCATCCGCTCGGCAAGAACATGATCGGCGCGTTTCATCAGCCGTGCAGCGTGGTCATCGACACTGCGACTCTGGGGACGCTGCCCGACAAGGAGCTCTCGGCAGGCCTCGCCGAAGTCATAAAATACGGGCTTATCCGTGATGCGGCGTTCTTCGACTGGCTCGAGGACAACGTCGACCGGCTGCTCGCGCGCGACGATGAGGCGCTCGCCGAGACGATCGAGCGCTCATGCCGTCACAAGGCACTCGTAGTGGCTGAAGACGAACGCGAAACCGGCGCACGCGCACTTTTGAATCTCGGACACACCTTCGGCCATGCGATCGAGACCGGAGTCGGGTACGGTGGCTGGCTGCACGGCGAGGCGGTGGCGGCGGGGATGATGATGGCGGCAGACCTGTCGCACCGTATCGGCTGGATCAGCGAGCGGGATGTCTCGCGCATCGCCGGCCTTTTGCGGCGTGCGCGGCTTCCGGTCGCGCCGCCGCCGATCGATCCGGAGCGGTTCCTCGAACTGATGGCGGTCGACAAGAAGGTGCGCCACGGCCGCATGCGGCTGGTGCTGCTCAAGGCGATCGGCCAGGCGGTCATCACCGATGATGTTCCTCCGGATGCACTCAGACAGACGCTCACGCAGGTGATCTCGTGAATCTCGCCGCCTATGCGGTGTCGAGGTCGCGCGGACGGCGGTTTCCCGAGGACGTGCCTGCCTATCGCAGCGAGTTCCAGCGGGACCGCGACCGCATCATCCATTCAAGCGCGTTCCGGCGTCTCGAGTACAAGACGCAGGTGTTCGTCAACCACGAGGGCGATCTGTTCCGGACCCGGCTCACGCACTCGATCGAGGTGGCCCAGATCGCCCGCTCGATCGCGCGCGCGCTCGGGCTGAACGAGGATCTCGCAGAGGGCATCGCGCTGGCGCACGATCTCGGGCACACGCCATTCGGACATTCCGGTCAGGATGCACTCAATGCGTGCATGAGCAACTACGGGGGCTTCGAGCACAACCTCCAGTCGCTGCGGGTCGTCGAGTTTCTCGAGGAGCGCTACGCCTCATTTCCGGGACTCAATCTGACGTTCGAGACCCGCGAGGGGATACTCAAGCACTGTTCCGTGAAGAAGGCCGCGGAGCTTGGCGACGTGGGTGAACGTTTTCTGCGCAATACCGAGCCGAGTCTCGAGGCGCAGCTCGTCAATCTCGCGGACGAGATCGCTTACAACAACCATGACGTCGATGACGGTCTGCGCGCGGGCCTGGTGGAGTTCGACGAGATTCGCGCCGTGACCCTGTTCGCCGAGCAGTGCGCTACCGCCGAGGCCGCGCATCCCGGGCTGCCGGAGCGCCGTCTCATCCATGAGACCGTCCGGCGCATGATCAACGTCCTCGTGGTCGATGTCATCGACTACAGCCGGTCGCTGATCACGGCCGCAGGCGTCCAGGACGTCGATGAGGTGCGCTTGGCCGGGAAGCCGCTCTTCCAGTACAGCCCGCCGATGGCGGAGAAGAGTCTCGAACTCAAACGTTTTCTGCGCGAGCAACTGTATGCCCACTTCCGCGTGCGGCGCATGAGCCTGAAGGCGGCCGCGGTCGTGCGCCGCCTGTTCGAGGCCTTCATGAGCGACGCACGTCTGCTCCCGCCCCAGTATCAGCAGGCCATCCGGGATGCCAATGGGGAGGAGACGGCGCACGCACGCGTCGTGGCCGATTATGTGGCCGGCATGACCGATCGTTTTGCCATCCAGGAGTATGGCCGCCTGTTCGAACCCGCTGAACTCACGTGACGCCGGTGAACTGGCCAGCGCCTGCGATGCCACGTCGTGCGCTGGAGCATGGCCGGGGGCGGGTCAGCAACGGGATTCCACGGGCTCATTGAAAATGCAGCGGTTGCACGGCATACTTTCTGCCCTTTTTTTGACGGTCTGATAGTCACCGCGCACGACGTGAGCCAGACTTCCGCGCCTTCGGGCGGCCTGTACCGGCCCGAGTTTGAGAAAGACAGCTGCGGGTTTGGGCTCATCGCCCAAATGGACGGCCACGCGAGCCATTGGCTTGTCGAGACCGCGATCAGTTCACTCGGTTGTCTCACGCACCGTGGCGCGGTGGCCTCGGACGGCAAGACCGGTGACGGCTGCGGCCTGCTGCTGCGGATACCGGACGCGTTCCTCAGGACCACTGCCGGCCAGCACGGCTGGCAGCTCAGCGAACGCTACGCGGTCGGCATGGTATTTCTCAGCCGTGAGCCGGCGACGGCCGCATGTGCCCGCGCCATCGTGGATGAGGAACTCACGCGCGCCGGTTTCGCGGTGCTCGGCTGGCGTGAGGTTCCGGTGGAGCCCTCGGCCTGCGGGCCTGATGCACTCCTCACCCGCCCGGGGATCGAGCAGGTGTTCGCCAATGCGCCGGATACCTTCGGCGTTGCCGAGATCGAGCGCCGGCTCTACGTCGCGAGACGCTGTGCCGAGAAGCGGGTGGATGCGCGGGACGAGATGTTTTACGTCGCGAGCCTTTCTCACCGCGTCCTGTCCTATAAGGGGCTGGTCATGCCGGCCAATCTGCCGGTGTTCTATCCCGATCTCACGGACCCTGGTTTCGAATCATCGATTACGCTGTTCCACCAGCGGTTCTCCACCAACACCTGGCCACAGTGGCGGCTCGCCCAGCCATTCAGATATCTCGCGCACAATGGCGAGATCAATACCATCCAGGGGAACCGCTACTGGTCGCTCGCGCGGTCCTACACGCTGTCCTCGAAAGAGATCAAGGACATGGAGGAGGTCCGGCCGATCGTGTCCATGACCGGTTCCGATTCGCTCAGTCTGGACAACATGCTGGATGCGCTCATCGCCGGAGGCGTGGATTACTTCCGTGCCGTGCGTCTCCTGATCCCGCCCGCCTGGCAGAACGTGCCGACCATGGATGCCGATCTGCGCGCATTCTATGAGTATCATTCGATGCACATGGAGCCCTGGGACGGTCCGGCCGGGATCGTGCTTACAGATGGCCGCTACGCGTCGTGCGTCATGGACCGCAATGGCCTTCGGCCGGCACGCTGGCTGGTCACGCGGGACCGGCATTTCACGGTCGCGTCCGAAAGCGGTGTGCACCCCTATGACCCGGCCGACATCATCGTCAAAGGCCGGCTCAAGCCGGGCGAGATGATCGCGGTGGACATCGAGACAGGCACGTTCCTGAAGCCCGCGGACATCGATCAGCGCCTCAAGTCCGCGCACCCCTATCGCGCCTGGTTGCACGAGCACACACGGCGCCTTGACGGGGCCCTCGAGAATGCAGTGGCATGCGTTGCGCCGATGAGCGCGGAGGATGCAGCGCTCCACCAGAAGATGTTCCAGGTGACGTTCGAGGAGCGCGACCAGGTGGTGCGCGTGCTGGCTGAAGATGGCCAAGAGGCCACAGGTTCGATGGGCGACGATACCCCGATGGCCGTGCTGTCGGCACAGGTGCGGTCGCCGTACGATTACTTCCGGCAGCAGTTCGCGCAGGTGACGAACCCGCCAATCGATCCGTTACGCGAGCAGATCGTGATGTCGCTCAACACCTGTTTCGGTCCGGAGCGCAATCTCTTTGAGGAGACCCCGGAGCATGCGCGGCGTCTGGAAATCTCCTCGCCCGTGGTGAGCCGGTGCAAGTTCGCCGCACTGATGGCGCTGAAGGATCCCGAGTACCGGATCCATCGCATCAGTCTTGCTTACGACCCTGCGATCTTGGGCCTTGAGGCTGCAATTACAGCGATCACCGATGAGGCGGTGCGCGCCGTGCGCGATGGCGCGGTCATCGTAACCCTCACCGACCGCGAACTCGGCCGCTCGACCCTGCCGGTGCACGCGCTCCTTGCCACCGGCGCGGTCCACCATGGTCTCGTCAATGCCGGCCTGCGCTGCCGCGCGAACATCCTGGTCGAGACCGGCACGGTGCGTGATTCCCATCATTTCGCCTGTCTCATCGGTTACGGGGCGACGGCAGTGTTCCCGTACCTTGCCTATGAGGTTATCCGGGACCTGATTCGCACCGGGGAACTCGCTGTCGACGAGGCGAAGGCGGTCAAGAACTACCGCAAGGGCATCAACAAGGGCCTGCTCAAGATCATTTCAAAGATGGGCATCTCGACCGTCGCGAGCTATCGCGGTGCCCAGCTGTTCGAGGCGGTCGGTGTGCACGCAGACGTCATCAGGGTCTGTTTCGAAGGTACCCCGAGCCGCATCGGCGGGGCACGCTTCGAGGATTTCGAGGAGGACCAGCAGCGGCTTGCCGCCGAGGCTTTCAGTGCCCGGCGCAGCCTGCGCCAGGGCGGTCTGCTGAAGTACATCCATGACGGCGAGTATCACGCCTTCAATCCGGATGTCGTGAGCACCCTGCAGCAGGCCGTGCGGTCCGGCGACTATGGCGATTACCGGAAGTACGCGGATCTTGTCAACCACCGCCCGGTGACGACGCTGCGGGATCTGCTGGCGCTGCGCGACGACGTGACCCCCGTGCCTTTGAGCGAGGTGGAGAGCGTCCAGAAGATCTGCCGCCGGTTCGATTCCGCCGGCATGAGCCTGGGTGCGCTCTCGCCCGAAGCGCATGAGGCGCTCGCGGAGGCCATGAACACGCTGGGGGGCCGGTCCAACTCCGGCGAGGGCGGCGAGGACCCGAAACGCTACGGCACGATCAAGACCTCCAAGATCAAGCAGGTGGCGTCCGGCCGCTTTGGCGTCACTCCGCACTATCTGGTCCACGCGGAGATGCTCCAGATCAAGATCGCGCAGGGCGCGAAGCCCGGTGAAGGTGGCCAGCTCCCGGGCCACAAGGTCAACGAACTGATCGCGCGCCTGCGCTGCTCCAAGCCGGGCATCGCCCTGATCTCGCCGCCGCCGCACCACGACATCTATTCGATCGAGGATCTGGCGCAGCTCATCTTCGATCTGAAGCAGGTGAATCCGGAGGCACGCGTGTCCGTCAAGCTCGTCTCGGGGCCCGGGGTCGGCACGATCGCCGCTGGTGTCGCCAAGGCCTACGCCGACCACATCACCGTCTCGGGCTACGACGGTGGTACCGGCGCGAGCCCTATTACCTCGGTCAAATACGCCGGTACGCCCTGGGAGATCGGTCTTTCCGAGACGCACCAGACGCTGCGTGCCAACAATCTGCGGGAAAAGGTGATCCTGCAGACCGATGGTGGCCTCAAGACCGGTTTTGATGTGGTCAAGGCGGCGATCCTCGGGGCCGAGAGTTTTGGTTTCGGCACCGGGCCCATGGTCGCGCTTGGCTGCAAGTATCTGCGCATCTGTCATCTCAACAACTGCGCCACGGGCATTGCGACGCAGGACGCGAGGCTGCGCAAGGCGCACTTCACGGGGCTGCCTGGGCTGGTGGTCAATTATTTCCATTTTATCGCGGAAGAGGTGCGGGAGTGGATGGCGCGCCTTGGGGTACGCACGATCGACGAACTGATCGGCCGTATTGACCTGCTGCAGACACTGCCGGGGCAGACCGCGCGCCAGCAGCATCTCGATCTCGGGGGGGTGCTCACCGATGGTGGCATCAATCCCGCGAAGCCGCAGTACTGCCGGGTGCGGCGCAACGCGCCCTTCGATCGCGGCGAGCTCGCCGAACGCATGGTGCGCGACGCCTGGCATGCGCTGGTGACCCGGGATCCGGTAACGCTCCATTACGAGATACGTAACGTCAACCGCTCGCTCGGTGCCCGGCTTTCGGGCGAGATTGCCCGTCGCTACGGTGCTTCCGGGCTGCCTGAGGGTACGATCACGCTCCGTCTCACGGGCTCGGCAGGGCAGAGTCTCGGGGCGTGGAATGCGGCAGGCCTCGAGATCCGGGTTGAGGGGGATGCCAACGATTACGTCGGTAAGGGCATGTCTGGCGGCCGGATCGTCATTCGCCCGCCCAGGACTGCGGCCTACCGGCCCCATGAGTCCGCGATCATCGGCAACACCTGCCTCTACGGCGCAACCGGCGGGCGGTTGTACGCTGCCGGGCTTGCCGGCGAGCGTTTCGCAGTGCGCAATGGTGGTGCCTCCGCAGTGATCGAGGGGGCCGGTGATCACGGCTGCGAGTATATGACCAGCGGGTGTGTCGTCATTCTTGGTCCGACCGGTCTTAATTTCGGGGCAGGCATGACCGGAGGGTTCGCGTTCATCCTGGATACCGATCACCGGTTCCCGGATCGCTACAATAACGAATTGATCGACATCTACCGGATTGCGGGCGAATCCATGGGTGAATACCGTGTGTTCCTCCAGGACAGGATAAAAGAACATGTGGCGCATACGGAAAGCGCACACGGCCAGGGACTGCTCGATGAATGGGAAGAGACGGTGACCCGGTTCTGGCTCGTAAAGCCGAAGGCGCGACGGCTCGACACGCTCCTGGTCGAGAGCAACTGATGGCCGAGCATTTCGAGTTCCTGGACATCCCGCGCCAGGATCCGGAGAAGAAGCCGGTGGTCATTCGCATCCGCGAATACCGCGAGATCTATGCCGAACTCGCGCCGGACGCCGCGGCGGTGCAATCCTCGCGCTGCCTCGGGTGCGGCAACCCGTACTGCGAGTGGAAGTGCCCGGTCCATAACTATATCCCGAACTGGCTCAAGCTCATCGAAGAGGGCCACATCGAGGAAGCGGCGGAACTTTCGCACCGTACCAACAGCCTGCCCGAGGTCTGCGGGCGCGTCTGTCCGCAGGACCGGTTGTGCGAGGGTGCGTGCACCCTGAACGATGGATTCGGCGCGGTCACCATCGGGGCCGTTGAACGCTACATATTCGAAGAGGCCTACCGCCGGGGCTGGCGCCCGGATCTTTCCGGGGTCGTCGCAACCGGCAAGCGCGTCGCCGTGGTCGGGGCAGGCCCCGCGGGCCTTGCGTGCGCTGATGTGCTTGCGCGCAACGGGGTCACGCCGGTGGTCTACGACCGCTATCCGGAGATCGGCGGGCTGCTGACCTTTGGCATCCCCGAGTTCAAGCTCGAGAAAGAGGTGGTGCGCCGTCGCCGCCGTATGATGGAGGACATGGGCATCCGCTTTGTGCTGGGTACCGAGATCGGCCGCGATCTGCCGTTCGAGCGTCTGCTCGCGGAGTACGACGCGGTATTTCTCGGGATGGGGACCTATACCTACCTGCGCGGCGGTTTTCCGGGAGAGGATCTGCCTGGAGTGCACGAAGCGCTGCCGTTTCTCGTGTCGGTCGCGCGGCGTCATCTGGGCCTTGAGCGTGATCCCGCGGAGTATCTCGATATGTCCGGTCAGCGCGTGGTCGTGCTGGGGGGCGGCGACACCGGAATGGACTGCAATCGTACGGCGCTTCGCCAGGGTGCCTCACGCGTGACCTGTGTCTATCGGCGCGATGAGGCGAATATGCCGGGATCGCGTCGCGAGGTCGCGAACGCCAAGGAGGAAGGAGTGGAATTTCTATGGAACCGCGCGCCCACCGCGATCCTCGGCAGTGGGCGTGTCGAAGGCGTGCAGGTGGTGGAAACAAGGCTCGGTGCCCCGGACGCGCGCGGCCGCAGACGTCCGGAGATCATCCCCGGGAGCGAGCAGGTGATCCTTGCCGACCGCGTCATCATCGCCTTCGGTTTCCGGCCAAGCCCGGCCTCGTGGTTCGCCGTCCATGGCATCGCGGTGGACGAGATCGGGCGCGTGCGTGCGGCCCCCGACGGAATCCGGCCACACCAGACCGGAAATCCCAAGATCTTTGCCGGCGGTGACATGGTGCGCGGTTCGGACCTTGTGGTGACCGCCGTATTCGAAGGACGTCAGGCTGCCGAGGGGATTCTCGGCTATCTCGGAATCTAGTGTCTACCCGGCTTCGCAATGACCGGCTGCTGCGGGCCCTGGCCCGCCAACCGGTGGATATGACCCCGGTCTGGTTGATGCGCCAGGCCGGGCGGTATCTGCCGGAATACCGCGAGGCACGGGCGCGGGCCGGGTCCTTTCTTACCCTCTGCACGACCCCTGAATTGGCATGCGAGGTGACGCTGCAACCCGTGCGACGTTTTCCGCTCGACGCGGCGATCCTGTTCTCCGACATCCTCACCATCCCCGATGCCATGGGGCTTGGTCTGGAGTTCGATGATCAGGGGCCACACTTCAGCCGGCCCTTGCGGTCAGCCGCCGAGATCGACCGGCTCGGGGTGCCGGATCCGGAAGAGGCGCTTCGTTACGTGCCTGATACCGTACGCCTGGTGCGGCGCGAACTGGACGGCATGGTCCCGCTCATCGGGTTTTCCGGATCACCCTGGACACTGGCGACCTATATGGTGGAAGGGGGATCGAGCCACGATTACCGCCTGATCAAGGGGCTCTGTTTTACGGAGCCTGCGGCCGCGCGTCGCCTGCTCGATGTCTTGGCGCGCGCGATCACGGTCTATCTCAACGCCCAGATCGCGGCCGGTGCCCAGGCCATCATGCTGTTCGATACCTGGGGCGGCGTGCTGACCGAACATGGTTATCGCGAGTACTCGCTTGACCCTATGCGGCAGGTGGTTGCAGGGCTCACGCGCCAGGCGGACGGACGCGATGTGCCGGTCATCGTGTTCACAAAAGGGGGTTCCGCATGGCTCGAAGCGCAGGCGGACCTTGGGGTCGATGCCCTTCAGCTCGATTGGACCGTGAGCCTGGCGTCTGCCCGCGCGCGGGTTGGAGACCGGGTGGCCTTGCAGGGGAATCTCGATCCGGCACTGCTGGTGGCGCCTGTGGCGCGGATGGAGGCTGAGGTCAGGACCCTGCTGGCGGACTACGGGCCCTGGCCAGGCCATGTGTTCAATCTGGGTCATGGGGTGACGCCCGATGTCGACCCCGGACACGTCGGCAGGCTCGTGGACGCCGTGCATCGACTGAGTCTCGCATACCACCGCTAAATCAGTATTCCCTTATGGGAATGGTGGTTTATGCACATTGTGCTGAGGCTGGCAATAGCCGGCCCGACAATTTTTTTCAAACCAGAGCGTTTCGCAGCTGATCGGTGTTATCAGTTGAAAACATTATGTTTTCTCGCCAGTCTATTTTTTGGTCAAACTAAAGAAAAATAAGGAATCAGGCCTTGATCGGAGTGTCTTTCAGCACACTGTCAACAATGTTATCCACAGCTTCTGTGGGTAATTGGACCTTTCGGTTTTTTCTCAACGAGTTACGGTCTCATGCGTGGGCCGATGCTCCACCGCAACCCCCTCCGGCCCCCTGATTCATGCCGACGCTACCGCGGGTATCCGTTGCGGTACCGGCTCCGCGCCGGGTCCTGTTTGATTATCTGTGGCCGGAAGGGATGTCTTTGGTTCCGGGGGTGCGGGTGCGCGTGCCGTTTGGATCCCGCAGCGTCGTCGGCATCGTGGTCGCGCTGGACGTTCAGAGCGCCATCGCACCCGACCGGCTTCGTCCCGTCACCCGGGTCCTTGATGAAACCCCGCTGTTCGGCGCGGGACTGTTGCGGCTTTTACGCTGGGCCGCTGACTACTATTGCCATCCCATCGGCGAGGTGATGAACGCGGCGTTGCCACGCACACTGCGTGAGGGTGCGGCGCTGCCTTGCGGGGCGCGTCTCTGGAGCCTCACCACGGAAGGGCGTGCGCGCCTTGAGCCACCGGGCAGGGGTCCGCTCGCGGCCCGGCTGTGGGCGGTCTTGCGCCGGCAGACCACCGTTGCCGAGGAGGGACTCACGCCCGCAGGGCGCGCCTGGTTCGCGCGCTGGCACGGCCAAGGGTTCGTGGTCGCCCACGAGGCGCCACTTGTGACCCCACCCGAGGCGCCGGCCGCCGCGCCGACGGTGCTGAATGAGGCGCAGCGGCATGCCGCGTCCGGGATCGAGGCGCTCGCCAAGGACCCCAGGCCGGTGCTCTTGCACGGTGTCACCGGCAGTGGCAAGACCGAGGTGTATCTCGCGGCTATCCGCGCCACGCTCGGCCGCGGTCTGCAATCGCTCGTGCTTGTGCCGGAGATCGGGTTGACACCGCAGTTCGTCCGCCGTCTCGAATGTCTCAGTGCGACGATTGTCCTTCTGCATTCCGGGCTTTCCGATGGCGAACGCGCACGTGCCTGGACTGCGGCTTACCGGGGAGAGGCGGCGATCGTGGTGGGGACGCGGTCGGCCGTGTTCGCGCCGCTCGCACGGCCCGGGCTCATCGTGGTTGACGAGGAGCACGACCTCTCCTACAAGCAGCACGAGGGATTCCGTTACCATGGGCGCGACCTTGCGGTTCTGCGCGCTCATTACGAGCGGGTGCCGGTAGTGCTCGGTTCGGCGACGCCATCGCTCGAGAGCCTGCACAACGCAGCGCTCGGCCGTTATCGTCTGCTGTCGCTCCCGGGCCGCGCGCTGGCCCAGAAGATGCCCGGCATCCAGATCCTCGACTTGCGGCGTCTGCCGCTTGCAGACGGCATATCACCCCCGCTGCTTGAGCGGCTGCGCGCGGTGTATGCGGGCAGGGATCAGGCGCTCCTCTTTCTGAACCGCCGCGGTTTTGCCCCGGTGCTTACCTGTCCTTCCTGCGGCTGGATCGCCTCCTGCACCCGCTGCGATGCGTACTTCACCTGGCATCGCGGAAGTGCCCGCCTGCGATGCCACCATTGCCAGTCGGAGCAACCCGTGGCTTCGCGCTGTCCGATGTGCGCCTGCGAGACGCTCAAGCCCCTCGGTGCCGGCACCGAGCGGATCGAGCAGGCGCTCAAACGCCACTTCCCGGAGGCGATTGTGGAGCGCATAGACCGTGACACGACATCCGGCAAGGGGGTCCTCGCCAAACGTCTTCGGAGCGCCGAAGACCACGCGGATTTTCTCGTGGGTACGCAGATGTTGTCGAAAGGCCACGATTTTCCACGGGTCACACTGGTGGCCGTGCTTGCCATCGACGGGGCGCTCAATAGCGCGGATTTCCGTGCCCCGGAGCATGCTGCCCAGTTGCTGATCCAGGTCGCCGGCCGCGCGGGACGTGGCCAACGCCCAGGTGAAGTGTGGGTCCAGACGCAGCGCCCCGATGACCCGCTCTTCGCCGCCCTGCGGACACACGATTATCTCCGGTTCAGTGTCTCCACCCTGCGCGAACGGGAGGCAGCAGGATACCCACCATTTGGCCATCTCACACTCCTGAAGGCGCAGTCCAAGCGTCCTGGCGAGGCCCTGGACTTTGTTTCCGCGGCGCGTGCGCGGGTCGACGGGCGGGTTCCGGACATCGAGCTTTTTGATCCGGTACCGAGCCTGATGGAGCGGCGTGCCGGCTGGCACCGCGCACAGCTGCTGGTACGAGCGACCTCCCGCGGCTCGATGCGGCGCTTTCTCATGCGCTGGATGCCGGAACTGGAAGCGCTCGGTAGCCGCGTCCGCTGGCATCTTGACGTGGATCCGCAGGTGATCGAGACATGACCCTGTTTGTACTGCCCGCTTGGTACGGCCGGCGGGGCCCGAGCGGTGTTTCCCGTTTGCCTCGTCGGGGCATCGAGAAAGAACCGGGTGCCTGGCGGCCCATGGCGACGACGACCCAAAACCGTGCACATCATTTTGACCCGGGTTTGATGGCGTCGTGGGATTTAAGACAAGCAGGGGGTTGGCAGAGGGACCCTGTCCCATCCTAAAAACGGAGATTGAAACCCGCTGTTCTATGTAATCTCCTGGGTGGGTTCCTGACCCGAACACCAAAATTTCCTTGACCGCCAATAACCCGGTCGGCGTTTCAGGCGCATGACGGCGATCACCTGAATCATTCGGTCATCATGCCGATAAGATGACCGCAAACGCCGCCAGTCCCGATACCGCCGCAGCCGATACCGAAACGCTCCGTTTGCTCGAATGGCCGATGCTCGATGACGCAGGCGTCTATCGCCGGGCGGTTGCCCTCCCCGCTGAAGCACCCCCTCTTCGATACGCGCTACCAGGCGGTGGCTTTGGAGGCTGGTGCCGCGCTCGTGACTGCTGACGAGGCGTATTGGCACAAGGCGTATCCGCTCGGCGCGATCACCTTGTTGCGCGCTGCCGCGTGATCGCTGTGTGGACGCAACCCCGCCACGATGCTCCGTCGGGGTTATAACCGGCTGCCTGAAACAACCCCATCACGAACTCATGCGGTCGGGTAATCCGCTGAGTGCGCGTGGTGCGAACCAGATACCATGGTTGCGGCAGAGGCCGTAGACGAGATGCGGGGCGTGTGGGGCCGGCAGCAGGAAGCGCACATCGCCAAAGAGCGCGCAGCGGTGGCCTTTGATCAGGGTCTCACCGGTCGCGAACGGAAATAGGCTGAACCGGCGATAGGGCCGGAGCGCCCGCGACTTCCACGCCCGCCACTCGAAACGCCGTGTATCCGGTGTCCCGTTCAGGAACGACAGACGCCGCCAGCCGGGGTGCGCAAGCGGGCGGTAGGCGTGCCACAGTGTATTCAGGAGGCCGGCGTCGGCCGGCACCGGCGAGGGTACTGTCCGTTGGTGCAGGTTCACGTAGGCGATCCGGTACTGCAGGATGCCGTAGGCGTTCCTGCGTGCGACGATGACCTGCCAGTTGAAGGGGGAGAGTGGTTGGGCCTCGGCCATCACCTCCGCCGGGGTCCAGCCGCGTCCCTGCGCGTAAGCCGCACCCCAGTGCTGCGCCTGCTCCCGCAGGCTGTTCTGGAATCCGATGTAGCCTGCGAGCAGTGCGAGCGCGATACCGGCCGGAAGCACGGAGTGCCGGAACACCCAGGATCCCGCGAGCCCTGCCACCACGATCCCCGTAAAGTACGGATCGATCACGAAGGTCGTCGGAACGCTGACGCGGATGTCCGAGATCGGCGCGAAGATCATGGTGCCGAATGAGGTCAGGACATCGGCGCCAATATGGGCCGCAATCGCGAGCGCGGTGACAGGCAGAAACGCGCGCCACGAATAACGGCCCCGGTAGATCCAGGAAAATATGAATGAAAGCAGGAGTGTCCACAATGGCAGCATGACGAGCGAGTGCGTCAGGCCACGGTGGATCAAAAGATACTGCTGACGGTTGAAGAACCAGACGATGAAGTCGATGTCCGGGAATATGCCCGCCAGGAACCCGATCCACATGCGCGTGCGCACGGGCAGAGACCTCGGGTCCGTGCGCGCGGTGGCCCGCGCAAGCAGCGCGCCGACAAGGCCGTGGGTGAGTGTGTCCAAGGCCCGGTTCTAGGGTACCCGGCCGCCGCGGCCAGCGTATGCGTGATAGCCGATCGGGATCACGAACAGTGTCAGTATGGTCGAGGCGAAGGTACCGAAGATGAGCGAGATCGCGAGTCCGCCGAACACCGGGTCTACGATCATGACGAGGGTGCCAAAGATGATCGCGAACGCTGTCAGCAGGATTGGCCGCAGCCGCACGATGCCAGCCTGCAGTACTGCCTCGTCAAGCGTATGACCGGCGCGCCGGTACTCCAGAATGAAATCGATGAGCAGCAGGGCATTGCGCACAACGATACCGGCGAGTGCGATCACGCCGATCATCGACGTGGCGGTGAAGTACTGGTGCATGAGCGCATGTCCCGGCAGGACGCCGATGACCGTCAGCGGGATCGCGCCCATCACGATGAGCGGGATCATGAACGAGCGGTAGTACGCGACCAGCGCAATGTAGATGAAAACGATGGCTACGCCGAAGGCGGAACCGAGATCGCGGAATACCTTGAGGGTCAGGCGCATCTCCCCGTCCCATCTGAGGCTGTAGTACAGACTGCTCGGCGGGGAGAGCAGCGTCTCGCGCAGGCGTATGCCGTTGCCCACGGGATGGATCCTGAAATAGCGCCAGAGATGCATCACCGCGTATACGGGACTCCCCCCGCTGATGCCGGCCGTGACGTAGACCACGGGCCGCTTGTCCTTGTGGAAGATCGGTCTTGGCGCGCGGCCCACATGCACGTCCGCGATTGCGGAGAGGGGAACTTGCCGACCGAAGCGGTTGGTAAAGAATACCTTGCCAAGATCCTGTGGGCTGACCCGGTTTGCGATCGGCACTTCGAGCCGGATCGGCACGGGCTGGCGCTCTCTGGGCATATGTACCGTGCCGATGTTGCTGCCATGCAGATAGGTCCTGAGTGTCTCCGCGACCTCCGACGGCGGGATCCCTGCAAGCGCCGCCTTTTTCTGATCGACGTGGATGGTGTACTGGAGCGCCTGTGACGGGACCGAATCGTCGACGCCGACGACGTGCGGCGTCTGGCGGAAGGCCTGTTCGACCTGACCGGCGATATGCTCCAGGACGTGGTAGTCCGGCCCCGCGAGCTCCGCGATGATCGTGGCGCGTACGGGCGGCCCCGGGGGCTCCTGTACGAGCTTGATCGTGGAGTGCGTCTTGCGGGCGAGGCGGCGCAGCGGTGCGCGCAGGCGGTTCACGATCTGGATCGATGTCAGAGAACGCCGGCGCTTGTCCTCAAGGTCGACGCGGACGTCCCCCATCTGGGGGCCGGTTTTCAGGACGCTACCCCGTAGCAGGCCGTTGAAATCCACCACGCCGCGGCCCCCCACGCTCGACTCATAGGTTGTCACATAACGCGCACGGCGCACCACATTGCCGACCATCCGCACAACACGATCGGTATCCTCAAGGGTGCTGCCCCGGCGGGTGCGTACGGTGATGTCGAATGTGTTGGTATTGTTCCTTGGGAGCATCTTGAACCGTACGAGCTTGAATACCGGCATTAACAGTACCAGCGCAAGCAGTACGACGATGGTGCCGAGGAAGATCCAGCGCAGGAGGCGGCTTCGGAGCAGGGCCCCCATGATGCGCGCGTAACCACGCTCGAGCTGCTGTCCCCTGTGCGCGGGGGGTGGCGCGCTCGCCCTTGCGAGCCAGCGGCACGCGGCCCAGGGCGCCACGGTATAGGCGACGAAGAGCGACGCGAGCATGGCAACCGGCACGTTGAACGGGATTGGCCGCATGTAGGGACCCATCATGCCCGTGACCCAGAACATCGGCAGGAACGCCAGTATCACCGTCAGCGTGGCGAGGGTGGTCGGACGGCCGATCTCGTTTACCGCAGTCACGGCCGCGTGTTCAGGGTCTGCCAGTGATTTCGTGTAATGGCGGTGGATGTTCTCGACAACGACGATCGAATCATCGACCAGGAGGCCCAGCGCCAGGATGAGCGCAAACAGCGTGATGCGGTTGATGGTCTGTCCGGCGACCAGCCCCACCGACAGCGTGATGAACAGTATGAGCGGGATCGTGATCGCGACGATCGAGGCGGCGCGCCATCCGAGAAACAAGATGAGCAGCAGAACCACGGTCGCAACCGCAATCGCGAGGTGCTCTACCAGGGTATTGACCGCTTCATTGGCACGGTGCCCGTCGTTGCGTGTCACGTTGACATGCACTGTCTCCGGGATCAGGTCCTTGCGTACCGCTTTGAGTTTCGCGAGCACCGCGCGCGCCACCGTCACTGCATTCGTGCCTTCGCGCTTGGCAATGGCGATCGTGACGGCATTGGTTTCTATATCGCGCGGCCGGCGGCCGGTGTAAGCGGGGCCGAAGCCGATATAATTGATGTGATGCAGCACGCCAGGGCCGTTCGTGATTCTCGCGATGTCGCGCAACAGCACCGGGCGATTGCGGTACAGGCCAACCATGATATCGCTGATGCCGCGCGCGTTGTGCAGCATGCTGCCCGCGCGAACCGTGCCTGTGCCGTTATTGTTGACGAAATGCCCGGAGGGTACCGCCACATTGGCGGCTTTCAGCACGGCCTGGATCTGCGGCAGGGTGATGTTGTCCCGGTGCATGCGTGCGAGGTTGAGACGCACATTGATCTGGCGGCGCTGGCCGCCCAGCACATAGGATACCGAGGTCCCGCGCACGCGCCGGAGGTGGTCGAGCACCTTCACGGCAATGTGTCTCAGGCTGGTGTCATTCATGCGGTTCGACGCAAGCGATACGGTCAGGATCGGGACATCGTCGACATTGACCGGCTGAACCAGTGGCGTCAGCGTACCGGGTGGCATGTGGTTCATGTTGCTCATGATCTGGTCATAGAGCTTGACCAGAGACTCGATCCGGTTCTGACCGACCTTGAAGCGGACCGTGACCACCCCCATGGAATTGACGGCCATACCGTAGGTGTGGGCCACCCCCGGCATGCCGTGCAGGATCGCCTCCAGCGGATCGACAATGAGGCGCTCGACCTCCTTCGGCGTCGCCCCTGGTTTATAAACAATGATATTGGCGGCCGGTACCACGATCTTCGGATTTTCCTCGCGCGGGGTGAGCGCGAGCGCAAGCAGACCGGCAAACAGCGCCACGACGATGAGCAGCGGGGTGAGCTTGCTTGTCACGAAATAATTCGCAAGCCGGCCCGCCGCGTTGAGCGGTTTTTCCGGACGGGTCATCGCGCCGCCTGCGGAACTATCGGGCTGCCATCATGCACATCGTGCAGATCCCCGAGCACCAGTATCTCGCGCCCCGACAGACCGCTCAGGATCTGGACCCTGAGCCGTCCGATTTTCCCTGCGCGCACGAGACGAAAGCGTGCATGGTCGTGGCGGTTGAGAACAAATACCCCTGGCAGGCCGCCGAGCGTCGTCAGCGCGGCACGCGGTATGACGAGATGATCCTGGGGTGCGCCTGCCGTCTGGTGCGGCTGCCACGACACCCGCTGGTGGAGTGCCACGACCGGACGGTGAAGGACGGGCAAGGCCATCGGCGACGAGGCCGGCAAGGGCCGGGAACAGCCTGCGACCAGCAGCAGGAGCGCCGCAGTCACAGACCTCATGGAAGGGGTTTCCCCTCGGCGAGCTTGAGCAGGGTATCGCCGCGCAGGAGCGCATAGCGCGCGCGTTCGCGCGCGATTCGCGCCTTCGTAAGGTTCTGTTCCGACTGAAGCAGATCAAGCAGCACCGTGCGACCCTCGCCGTAGCGACGGCGCACGAGGAGTGCTGCGCGGCGCGCACGTTCGACCCGACGCCTTGCGAGTGCGAGCCTGAGCGCGGCTGTGCGCATGGTCACGATTGCCTGGCGCACCTCGGAGCGGATGCGCGCGGCAAGTGCCCGGCGCTCGAAGGCGAGCGCCTGCATCCGTTCGGAGGCGGCGGATGCCCGGGCGCTGGCGGCGCCGCCGTCATAGAGCGCTTCGTGCACGGTCGCCATGACCGTCCAGGACCGGTTGGCGAACCCCGGTGCGCTGCCATACCATTGATTGGCCGCGCTGATCCCTATGTGCGGGCGCATGGTGGCACGCGCGATCGTCACCTGGGCCCGCGCCGCACGCCATTGCCGCACGACCCCCTTAAGGTCAGGACGGTCGCGCAACGCGCGGCGCACGAGCGGGCGCGTCGCGGCGGGAAGCGAGGGCAGCGAAGCCGGCGCGAGTGTCAGCGGTACGCCAGAGGGCAGGCCCATGGCGAGCCGCAGCTCGCTTTTCGCGGACGCAGCTGCCGCCCGCACCTTTGCAGCGAACCCCTGCAGCGCCGCGAGATTCACCTGCGCTGTCAGCCAGTCGGAACGCACGATGCGGGCTTCCTGCAGGAGCCGGCGGGTCGTCCGGACGTGACGCCGTGCCGCGGAGACCGCCGCCTTTGCAGTCCGCATCCCCTGCATCGCGGCCTCGACCCCGTAGTAGGCGATCAGTGTCTGGGCCGCTACCTGTTCGCGTTCACGCTTGAGTTCATCGCGGTGCCAGGCGGCACGTTCGCGCGCGGCCTCGATGCCGGCATTGATCCCGCCGCCGGCATACAGCGGAAAGGTCAGCGCGATGCTTGTGGTGCTCAGGTGCCGGGTGCCCGGATTGTCGAGCAGCGGGGGGCTGAAGCTCCCGGTGGTGACGCTGCGTGTCTCGAGGAGGTCCGTGAGGCCGGCCAGCGGGTCATCGCTCAGGCCATAACTAACACCTGCGACGAGTTTCGGTCGGGCCATGCTACGCGCCGCCGCGATGCGCTCCCGCGAGGCTGCTGCCATGGCCCCTTGCGCACGCAGGCCAGGATTGTGGGCAAGCGCATAGGCGACGGCCTGCTGCGGGTCGAATGTCTGCGCTGTTGCCGATGTCGCCATGAGGCACGCGAAGCACACGAGCGACCACCACGTCACGCCATGGCCATTATCCGCTTGTCCGACAGGGGTCATCCTCGATCTCGTCCCGTCAGTACCACCCGTATCAATAGGTGCGTACGG
Source organism: Pseudomonadota bacterium (assembly GCA_021777335.1). GTDB lineage: Bacteria > Pseudomonadota > Gammaproteobacteria > Acidiferrobacterales > Acidiferrobacteraceae > JAJYDT01. The sequence goes on from JAJYDT010000003.1 coordinate 35,066, forward strand.
CTAATATAGGGTATTGCTGCCCGCTGGCGGGCCTTAGAGCTTCGGTTGTACCACCACGAGGATCACGATCGCGATCAGAAACACCACCGGCAGTTCGTTCAGCCAGCGATAAAAGATGTGCCCATGGCGGTTGCGACCGGCCCGGAAATCGAACCACAGCTTGATGCAGTAGCCATGATAGAGCAGCAGCAGTCCGACGAGAACAAGTTTCAAGTCAAGCCATGTGCCTGAGAATCCGTATCCCCGCCATAGCCAGATGCCGAACCCGACCGCAAGAACCGCTGCCGGCGTCATGATGCCAAAGAGCAGCTTGCGTTCCATCACCACGAACCGATCCTGGCTGATCCGGTCTTCGGCGAGGCTGTGGTAAACATAGAGCCTCGGCAGGTAGAAGAGGCCGGCAAACCAGGAGACTACAAACACGATGTGGAATGCCTTAATCCAGAGCATGGTGAGCCCCCGTGGTCGATGTGTGCTGCGTGCGCCATTTTAGGATATCCCGCCTGAGGGTGAACACACGGAAGGCGCCCGCGCGATCAAACAAGATACGCCCGCCAGGACCGATCAGGATCGCGTGTGGAATCGATCTCAGATGGAAGGCCGCCGCTGCACGACCTTCCGGGTCAAGCGCCACCGGATAGGGCAGGGCGGTGTGCGCGAACTGCCGTACCACGGATATGGGGTCAGCCTTAAGGTCGACCGCGACGACATCGACTCCGAGCGGGTGGAGTGTTCGCCAGGCGCGGACGACAATCGGGACCTGTTTCAAGCAGGGTGTGCACATGACTGACCAGAATACCAGCAGGATCGGTGCCTGCTGCGCCCGGCCGATCAGTACTTTTCCTCCGCCCAGAAGAGGCAGGGCCAGTGTCGGCGCGATGCGCGGACCGCGAGGAACCATCAGGAGCGCGACCACGGCAAGCGTGAGCGCCGAGACGATTGCTAGCGCACGTCGGCGCATGAGGCTGCGGGCAGGAACAGGGCCTGCAGGTCGTTAAGGAACCGTGATCCAAGCAGGGTCGGTCGCACATGGTCGCCATCGATCGCCGCGAGGCCGCGCGCGAGCGCCGGCCGGAGCGCATGGACGAGCCGCGCCCCGGATTGGCCGGTCCGGTGTTCGAACAGGGAAAGCGGAAATCCATCCACCAGCCGCGTCGCATTCAGCATGAACTCGAACAGGATCTCGTCGGGCAGGAGGCGTGTGGGTGTGATTGCTTGGCTGTGCGCGCGCAGATAGGCCTGCGGCTGCCTGGGTTTGCGGTAGCGCCAGATGCCGTCTGCGCGCGAGATCTTTCCATGCGCCCCCGCCCCGATGCCGATGTAATCGCCGAAGTTCCAGTAATTGAGGTTATGGCGGCAGGTGCGGTCCAGGCGCGCATAGGCGGATACCTCGTAACGCCGGTATCCTGCTGCCGACACGACGGGGGCGAGCAGCGATTCCATTGCCTCGATCTCGCTTTCGCCGGGACGCACCGGTGGCCTGTGCGAGAACGGCGTGCCCTCCTCGATTGTCAGCTGGTAGAGCGACAGATGTTCCGGGAAGATCGCGAGTGCGCGCGCAAGGTCCTGTGCAAGGCTACCCTGGTCCTGCTCCGGCAGGCCGTACATGAGATCGAGGTTCAGGTTGTCGAAGCCGGCGGCGCGGGCGCTTTCAGCGGCCTGCAGGGCGCATTGAGCGTCATGAATCCGTCCGATCGCGCGCAGGTTTCTGTCGTCAAAACTCTGCACGCCGATCGAAAGGCGGTTTACGCCTGCCGCCCGATAGCCCTGGAAGCGTTCTGCGTCGGATGCCCCGGGGTTTGCCTCGAGCGTGATCTCGCACCCTGGTTCGAGTGCAACGCGCGCGCGTACGCCATTGAGGATCATCCCGATCGCGTCCGCGGAAAACAGGCTCGGGGTACCGCCCCCGAAGAAGATCGAATGGAGCGGGCGCGCGGGTGCTTCGGCAAGCTCGGCATCGAGGTCTTCGAGGAGTGCATCGACGTAGTGCGGCTCGGATGGCGCCGTGCCTTCGTAGGAGTTGAAATCGCAATAAGGGCACTTGCGGATGCACCAGGGCAGATGGATGTACAGCGCGCAGGGAATGGTTTCAGGATCCAGCATGCGGGAGATATCCTACGCTGAAGCGGCAGCACCCGTCTAACGGCGCAGGCAGGGCCGGGGGCGTGATGATCACGCCGTCGACGCTGCACCCGCGACCAAGTGCGGCGCGCGGTTCAGGGTCGGCTGACGGATATCCATCACCGGGCGCTGATCGGCAACCGCAGGGGACCGCTCAAAAAACAGGGATGCTCTGCGGACACGGGACGGGTCAGCGTCCGTCCGGGACGCGTGATGACGCGTGTTCCGCGGCCACCATGCGCAGGGCTTCCCGCATCCGCGTGAACGCCTGGCCACGGTGACTCAAGCGGTTTTTTTCGGTTGGATCGAGCTCGGCCGCTGAGCATCCGAGGTCGGGGACAAGGAACACCGGGTCGTAACCGAACCCGTTGGCGCCGCGTGGCGCGTCGAGGATCATACCCTCCCAGCAGCCCTCACAGAGGATCGGTGCCGGGTCGTCGGGGCGACGCAGGTATACGGCCAGGCAGCGGAAGCGCGCGGTGCGGGCGCGTGGCGGGATCGCCTTGAGTGCCGCGAGCAGTTTATTGAGGTTCGCGATGTCGCCCGCGTCGTCGCCCGCGTAGCGTGCTGAATACAAGCCAGGAGCGCCACCGAGCGCATCGACCTCGAGCCCAGAGTCCTCACCGATCGCAGGCAGCCCGGTGTTCGCGCTCGCATGCCGGACCTTGATCAGGGCATTTTCGATGTAGGTCAATCCGGTCTCCGCAGGGCTGGAGATGCCCCATGCGGACTGTGGCTGTACGCTGAACGTGCCGCTGAGCAAGGCCTCGATCTCACGCGCCTTGCCGGCATTCCCGCTCGCGAGCACCAGAACCGGCGCCTGGGCATCCGCTGTCATGGGCTGGCAAGGGCGCGCTGCTGGTGTCCGATCAGCTCGCGAATGCCGTGGCGCGCAAGCTCCGTCATGCGCAGCATCTCTTCGAGGGTGAAGGGGCGCCCCTCCGCCGTGCCCTGGATTTCGACAAAGCCGCCTTCCGCATTCATCACAAAATTCATGTCGGTCTGGGCGGCCGAATCCTCAAGATAGTCGAGATCCAGCACGACCTCCCCTTGGCACACACCGACCGACACCGATGCCACAGAGTGGCGGATCGGATTGCGGGTGATCAGACCCTTTTCGAGCAGACGCGAGACTGCGTCCGCGAGGGCGACGTAGCCCCCCGTGATCGAGGCCGTGCGCGTACCGCCGTCGGCCTGCAGCACGTCGCAGTCTACCGTGATGGAGCGCTCCCCCAGCTGCCTGAGGTCCAAAACAGAACGCAATGACCGCCCGATCAGTCGCTGTATCTCAAGGGTGCGGCCGCCTTGCTTGCCACGTGCGGCCTCGCGCGGCATGCGCTGTCCGGTCGAGCGGGGCAGCATCCCGTACTCTGCGGTGATCCAGCCCTGCGCTTTGCCCTTAAGGAACTGCGGCACCTTTTCTTCGACCGTGGCATTGCACAGCACGCGCGTATCGCCGAACTCGACCAGCACCGATCCTTCGGCGTGCCGCGTGTAGTGACGGGTGATTCGAACAGGCCTGAGTTCGTCCGCTGCGCGTCCGCTGAGTCGCATGGTGGTGCCGTACCTGGATGGGATAGACCACGGATTCTAACAGGAAGCGGCGGCGCGATCAGTGTGGGGATTTCGGGTCGCGTCGGTGTACCAGTTTTTCAATCTCTGACAGGGCTTCCTCGACGCTATAGTCCTCGATGTTTTGCGGGTGGCTCCCGAGGGTGTCCGGTTGAGCGTTGCCCGGGACTGCCCCGGCAGGGGCTGGTCGCAGGGGCGGGCAAAGCGCGCGCGCCTCGCGCCAGCGCAGGCATATGGCGCTCACGTTGTCAGAATGCCCATCCATGCGCTCCTCGGCCGCGAGCAGCAGATCGTCGAGCGCCTCCTCAAGCGTGCCTTCACGTAGATGCAGGGCCATCTCCCGCGCATCAAAGGCTTCCCACAGGCCGTCGCTGCAAAGCAGCACCACGTCATCGTAGTGCAACGGCGTCTCGGGCCCTATGCTGATGCTGGGAAGCTCATGGGCGCCGAGGCATTTGAACAGCTGGCTCTTGTCAGGGTGCTCCGGCATCTCCTCTTCGGTCAGCACGCCGCCCTGCCGCAGACGCTCGACCGGGGTGTGATCGAGGGTGCGCGCGATGACGGCATGATTGCGCAGGTGATAGAGCCGGCTGTCGCCGACGTGTGCCCAGTAGGCATAGCCATCCTGCACGAGGCACGCAACGCACGTGGTGCGGGGCTCAATCGGAGGGCGTAGGGCCGCACCCCGTTGATACATGCGCTTGTGCGCATCGCTGAGCGACATGGCCAGGAACGCGGGCGGATTGTCGATGTGCTGCTTCTTGAGGCCGCGGAACGTATTGAGGACCGTGTCAACGGCGATCTGAGCGGCCAGTGCGCCGCCCTCATGTCCGCCAAGACCATCAGCAAGAACCATCAGTATCGTGTGCGCCCGTTCCGCTACCCCGACGCGATCCTGGTTGGAGGGGCGTGCCCCGGTCCGGCTCCCGTACGTGATCTCGTATTTCATAGCTTGGGTTTGGGCCACGGCCAGCGCAGGCCCAGCCGGTTGAGGTAGGATCGGGGCCCGATGCCGGCGGGTCCGTGCGGCTCCATCGCCGGCTGTTTCAGCGCATTGAGGAGTTCCGGTACGGTCTGGGGCCGCTGGCTCGGGGCGTATTCGAGACACCAGTCGATCGTTTCCAGCAGGCCCGCCGAGTAGCGATGCGCAAACGCGACCGAGGCCCGCCGGTATTTGTCCTTGGCCTGCCGTTCGGGGGCTGGCGGTGGCGGTCGCCCGTTGATGCAGGCATACATCGATGCCCCCATCGCGTAGAGATCGGTAAAGGCCCCGAGCGCGCCCTTCTCATGCTGCTCGATCGGCGCGAAGCCAAAGGTCAGTGTCTGTGGTCCGTTGGGGCGCCCCGACTCACAGGCGCGCTGGGCGGCACCGAAATCGAGCAGCAGGGGGTTTCCTCCGGGCCGGAGGAAGATGTTTGCGGGTTTGATGTCGAGATGCAGCAACCCGTTGCGGTGCAGTTCCTCGAGGCCATCCAGCAGTGGTGGGAACACCGTGCGGATGAATTTCTCGCTCAAGCCCCTCGGATGGCGCTTGATATACCAGCGCAGATCGTTACCTTCCTCATAGCGCATGACCATGTAGGCGGTGTTGTGCGCGCGGAAGAAGTTGGTTACGCGAACGATGTTGGGGTGATGTACCCGCGCGAGCGCGCTGCCCTCCTCGAAAAACCGTTTGATCCCATGATGAAAGAAGCGCGCGCTCTCCACCGATGCCGGCTCGACCCGCCCGTTTGGCAGCCGGCGTGCCTGCATGCTCGGCAGGAACTCCTTGATCGCCACGCGTTCCTGGGTTTCAAGGTTGGTTGCAAGGTAGACCAGGCTGAATCCGCCACCGCCCAGGGTCTTCTCGATCCGATAGCCTTTGAGCAGGTAACCGTTGCTGAGCGGATTCTTACGTACACCCATGATGACAGCTGCGCTGTTTCCTCTGGTCCCGTTGGTGATTTACCATCCATTTACCGTCCATTCCCGCTGCCTGGCTGGCGCGGTGTTCTGGATGAGGCACGAATCGTGCGGATCTGGCTCTTTTTATAGTCGTTTGGACATGAAAATGCCATCATGACCCGGCGTGGGTGGCGCAAACCGGCACCTTGTGGTCGCCGCGTGGCGCGGATCGGGGCCATTCGCGGGATATTGGGGGGGTTATGGCAAGTAGCATGACCGGTTTCGCGCGGCGCAGCCGCGCGCTGGGTCCTGGCGTGCTGACCTGCGAAATCCGGTCGGTGAATCACCGGTATCTGGAGATCGCGCTGCGGTTGCCGGATGCCATGCGCCCTCTCGAGGGCGCGCTTCGCGAGCGGCTCGCCGTCGACCTGAAACGCGGCAAGGTGGAGTGCTCTGTGCGTCTTGAGGGCGGGACGGAGTCCCAGGACCTTGTCGTCAACGATCAGATCGTGGACTCCCTGTGCCGGCTGGGGGCCGAGCTTGAGCGCCGCCATGGAGTTGCGCCCCTGCGCGTGATTGACCTACTGCACTGGCCGAATGTCCTCGCTCCGGGTGTCGCCGACACGACCGTGCTGGCGCCAGCCGCGGAAGCGCTCGTGGCTGAGGCGCTGCAAGATCTTGTGGTGCATCGCGTGCGCGAAGGCGCGAAGCTCATGGTCGTCCTCAAGAGCCGGCTTGCCGATATCCGCGCGGAGGTCGCCCGGGTGAGGGAGATTGTGCCGGAACTCGTGCCGGAGTTCAGGGCGCGCCTGCGTTCGCGGCTTGCGGAGCTCACGACCGGTGTGGATTCCACGCGTCTGGAGCAGGAGATCACGCTGTTCGCGCAGCGCAGCGACGTGAGCGAGGAACTGGACCGTCTGTGGGCGCACCTTCAGGAGGTCGAGCGGTTGCTGCAGGCGCCAGGCGCGGTCGGGCGCCAGCTGGACTTCATGATGCAGGAACTCAATCGTGAGGCCAATACGCTTGGTTCGAAATCCACTGACCTGAGGCTGACCGCGGCATCGGTCGAGATCAAGGTGCTTATTGAGCAGATGCGCGAACAGATTCAGAACATCGAGTAGGAAAAGCCGCGCTGCGGTAAGGGTTTAGGCCACAATCGTTATCCAGAGTCAGTCGAATGAACGGAATGCCGCGGGACCTATTTGTGCTCTCGGCGCCATCAGGCGCGGGCAAGACCAGTCTGGCAAAGGCGCTTAGAGAGTCGCTGCCGGATCTCGGCGTGGCCGTGTCTCATACGACGAGGCCCCCGCGTCCCGGTGAGCGGGACGGTGTGCATTATCATTTTGTCACGCACACACAGTTCGAGGATCTGATCGCCCAGGGCGTGTTTCTCGAGTATGCGCATGTGTTCGGCCATACCTACGGCACCAGCCGGGAGGCGCTCGCAGCCGTGCGCCGCCAGGGCCGGGGGGTCCTGCTCGACATTGACTGGCAGGGGGCCCGCCGCATCAAGGCAGAGATGCCGTCCGCAGTGACCGTGTTCATCCTGCCACCCTCGATCGAGGTATTGAAAGCGCGACTCAAGGGCCGTGCTCAGGACCACGACGAGGTCGTGGAGCGGCGCATGCGCGAGGCCACATCCGAGATCAGCCATTACCACGAGTTCGATCATGTTGTTGTCAACGATGATTTCGAGCAGGCGCTTGCAGATCTCAAGGCCATTATCCGCGATGGAGCACCGCTGCGGGCTGTACCGCCGGATCTGCCTGCGCTCCTGCTGGCCGGAGCTGGTAAAGGCGGTGAAAAACCTCTAACATAGAACGATCAAGACGCAGGTGACGCAATGGCCAGAATCACAGTAGAAGACTGCCTCGACAACGTGGACAACCGGTTCCAGCTGGTGCTCGTCGCGGCCAAACGCGCACGGCAGCTTGCCAATGGCGCGGAGCCGTGTGTGGCACGGGAAAACGACAAACCCACCGTCATCGCCCTGCGCGAGATTGCGACCGGCTTCGTCACAAACGCCATCCTGGACGGCAGCACCCAGGCGGGGCTGGAGGCGGACGATGACGCAGACCACCTCTCCGCACCCGAGCAGCCCGTCTCAGCCTCCTAAAACGAAACGGCCGGCTGCGGCAGACGCGGCCGTCCGGGTCAGTTTCCATATCAGCGACCTGTGCCGGATCCTCGAGGGATACCTCCCGGCGCACGAGGTCGTGGACGTCTACCGCGCTTACCTCTTCGGGGCCCAGGCCCACGAGGGGCAGCACCGCCGCAGCGGCGAGCCCTACATCTACCATCCCATCGAAGTGGCGCATCTGCTTGCCGATCTTCATCTCGATCATCAGACCATCATCGCTGCGCTGCTGCACGACGTAATCGAGGATACGTCGACGGCCAAGGAGCAGCTGGTCGCGGATTTCGGGCGCGAGGTTGCCGATCTCGTTGATGGTGTCAGCAAGATCAGCCAGATCGAGTTCGAAAGCAAGGAAGAGGAGCAGGCGGAGAATTTCCGGAAGATGCTGATGGCGATGGCGAAGGATCTGCGCGTCATCCTCATCAAGCTCGCGGACCGGGTGCATAACATGCGCACGCTTATCGCGTTGCCGCTGGCGCGCCGGCACGCGATTGCACGCGAGACGCTCGACATCTATGCACCGATCGCCAACAGGCTGGGGCTGCATGCCTGGTCACTTGAGCTCGAGGACCTGAGCTTCGCCTGTCTTTACCCGCTGCGTCACCGGATTCTTGCCGACGCGGTGCGCAAGCGCCATGGGAATCGCAAGACGGTCGTCGAGAAGGTGCGCCAGGCGATCCTCGAGCAGCTGCGCCGGGACGGGCTGGTTGCAGATGTGACGGGACGGGAAAAGAACGTTTACGGCATCTACAAGAAGATGCGCCAGAAGAGGCTGACATTCGAGCGGGTCTACGATCTGCACGCGTTCCGCATCATTGTTGACCGTGCCGACAACTGCTATCGCGCGCTCGGTGTGGTACATGGCCTCTACAAGCCGATACCGGGACGGTTCAAGGATTACATCGCGATACCCAAGGCGAACGGCTACCAGTCACTGCACACGGTTGTGTTCGGACCCTACGGGCTGTCGGTCGAGGTACAGATCCGCACGGAGGAGATGCACCGGGTCGCGGAGGCGGGTGTCGCGGCTCACTGGCTTTACAAGAGTGGTGACGCGGGGGCCCAAAAGCGTGCCCTTCAGTGGCTGCACGGGCTCATGGAGATCCAGCAGCAGGCGGGCAACCCGCGCGAATTCCTGGAGCATCTCAAGGTGGACCTGTTTCCGGACGAGGTCTACGTCTTTACGCCCAACGGCGACATCAAGAAGCTGCCTCGGGGCGCGACCGTGGTCGACTTCGCTTACGAGGTGCACACCGATGTCGGCCATCACTGCGCCGGTGCACGTGTCAACCATCGGGCGGTGTCGCTGCGCACGCCACTGCATAACGGGGATCATGTGGAGGTTCTCACGTCCGGCTGGAGCACGCCGCACCCATCGTGGCTCAACTACGTTGTGACCGGCAAGGCGCGCGCGCATATACGCAACTTCCTGAAGAATCTGCAGCACGACGAAGCGGTTCGTCTCGGTGAGCGCCTGCTTGGACGCGCGGTGAAGGCGTTCGGCGCGGATCTTTCCGCCGTGAGCGGCGCGCAGAAGCAGGCGCTCCTTGAGACGTTCAAACTCAAGGATTGGGCGGACCTCTTGTCGGACATCGGGCTCGGGAACCGCCTGGCGCCGATGGTGGCACGCCAGTTGCTCCCGGCGGCACCGGCCGTTCCCGAACGCTCTGATTCTCTGGCGATTCTCGGAACCGAAGGGATCGTTGTGAGCTACGCGAGGTGCTGCTGGCCGATCCCCGGCGACGCCGTACTCGGTTTCCTTTCATCGGGCCGCGGAATCGTCGTGCATGTGGAGGACTGCCCGAACGTCGCAGAGTCGCGCAAGCACGCGGAAAAGTGGATCGACGTACAATGGGCGCCGCGCATCGAGGGCGTGTTTCCGGTCGCGCTGCGGATAGAGGTACGCAACCAGCGTGGCGTGCTTGCGACCGTGGCCGCCGCAATCGCACAGATGGAGGCAAACATCGATACGGTATCGATCGAGGATCGTGACGGACAGAATGCGATGATGGACTTCGTCGTGGAGGTCCGTAACCGGCAGCACCTTGCCAGGATCATCCGGCGGGTCCGGAGCCAGGATCAGGTGGTGCGCCTCAGCCGCCGTCGTGGCTGAACGATTTTACGCGAGGAGTCTATGAAAGAGGTGATCCAGGTGGCCGATGCCCCGAAGGCGATCGGCACATATTCGCAGGCGGTACGCGCAGGCGACGTGGTGTATCTCTCCGGCCAGATTCCGCTGGATCCGGCGACGATGGAGCTCGTGCCGGGCGATGTCAGCGCCCAGGTGGAACGTGTCATCGATAATCTTGCGGCAGTGGCGCGTGGCGCGGGCGCGGGACTTTCGGACATCGTCCGGTTGACGGTCTATCTCGTGGATCTTGCGCATTTTCCGGTGGTGAACGAGGTCATGGCGCGGCGTTTCGTGCCCCCTTACCCGGCCCGCGCCGTAGTCGGTGTCAAGACGCTGCCGCGCGCCGCAGCGGTGGAAATCGACGGGATCCTGGTTCTTCGCGGACGCTGACATTGGACGACGGACTTAAGGGGCCGCCGGATCTGCGCGCGCCCGCCGGACTGTTGCCGGGTGTCGGCCCCAGGATTTCCGAGCGGCTTGCGCGCCTGGGCCTGTCCACGCTCGCCGACCTGCTGCTGCACCTTCCGTTCCGGTACGAAGACCGCACACACGTGACCGCCATCGCGGCCCTGCGCGAAGACGTGGATGTACTGATTGAAGGTGAGATCATCGAGGTGCGGCGCGCGGCGCGCGGGCGGACCGCGCTTGCCTGCGTCATCGACGACGGGACTGCGCGGGCGCTGTTGCGGTTCTTCCATTTGCATCCCTCTCAGGAAAAGATGTTCTCGGCCGGGCGCAGGCTTACCTGCTTTGGGCGTCCGCGCGGATCCTTCGCCGGTTTCGAGTTTGCGCATCCGCAGTGCCTTTTCGCACCGGGCCGGGCCGTCGAGTCGCATCTCACTCCGGTCTACCATACCGTGTCCGGGCTCGGACAGGTGGTCTTGCGCCGCATCATCCAGGAGGCCCTGGAACGCATGCCGGCAGAGCTGGCACGGCCGCTCGGCGTCCTGGGGGCGGAGGGATTTGCCAGCACTGCCGAGGTCCTCCGGTTTCTGCACCACCCGCCCGCAGGTACGAGGGTGAGGGGGGAGATGCGCCACCCTGCTGAGCGGCGCCTCGCTCTTGAGGAGCTCGTCGGTTTTGAGTTGCGCGCCCACCAGCGGCGGAGCCTGCGGCGTCACGAACCGGCGTTGCCGCTCGTGCCTCACGGGGTGCTCGCGCAGGGGCTGCGCCGGAGTCTGCCGTTTATGCTCACCCAGGGCCAGGAAAAGGCGCTTCGCGAGATCGTCACGGACCTCGGCCGGGCATGTCCGATGCGCCGACTGCTGCAGGGCGATGTTGGCTGCGGGAAGACCGTGATCGCGGCACTGGCCACGGCACACGCGGTCGACTCCGGCGCCCAGGCGGTCCTGATGGCGCCGACTGAACTCCTCGCTGAACAGCACTGGCGGAACTTCAATCACTGGTTTGCGCCGCTCGGACAGCCGGTGGTGTGGCTGTCAGGGATGCTTGGCCTGAGGGAGCGCAAGGCCACCCTCGCGGCCTTGTCTTCAGGCCGCGCCTGCATCGCGGTCGGCACCCATGCACTGTTCCAGCAGGGGGTCGAGTTTTACAGGCTTGGCCTCGTCTGTATCGATGAGCAGCACCGGTTCGGGGTCGCGCAGCGCGCGGCCCTTGCCGCCAAGGCCGGCGGATATCTGCCACATCAGCTGTTTATGACCGCAACGCCGATCCCGCGCACGCTGGCGCAGACCTTCTATGCCGATCTCGACCTGAGCGAGATCCGCGAGCGGCCCTCGGGTCGCCGTCCGGTCATGACCTCGGTGCTGCCGCAAGCGCGCCGCGGTGAGGTGGTGGCACGGGTGCGCGAAGCCTGCCGTGCGGGCCGTCAGGCTTACTGGGTATGTCCCGCGATCGAAGAATCCCCTGCGGACCTCAAGGCCGCGACCACGACCGCGGAGAAGCTGCGCGCCGCGCTCCCGGAGCTTGCGGTCGGTCTGGTGCACGGGCGCATGCCGGGGGCCGAGAAGGAGCGTGTGATGCGGGATTTCTCCGAGGGCCGCCTGCCGCTCCTTGTTGCGACCACGGTAATCGAGGTGGGTGTCGACGTGCGAAACGCGAGCCTTATGGTGGTCGAGCATGCTGAACGTATGGGGCTTGCACAGCTGCATCAGCTGCGCGGCCGTGTCGGCCGCGGGGAAACCGAGAGTCATTGCGTGCTGCTCTACGCGCCGCCGTTGACCAAGGTCGCTCGGGAACGCCTGCGCTGTCTGCGTGCGACGGACGACGGCTTCGCGGTAGCGGAGCAGGACCTCGCACTACGCGGTCCGGGCGAGCTGTTCGGTGCCCGTCAGGCCGGAAGCCCGGTGTGGCGCGTGGCTGATCTCGCGCGCGACCGTGACCTGCTGCCAGCGGCGGGGGCGCTGGCGGCACGCCTGCTGCAGGATGCCCCGGAGGAGGCCGAACGGCTGCGTTCCCGCTGGACGGTCCTGCACGACCTTGGCGCACGCGCCTAAGTCCGCTGGTGGTGGCGGCAGACCCTCGTGTGTTTCATAATGCGCGGCCATGATCAAGACGGACCACTGGCGCGACTATCTGAGACTCATGCGGCTGCACCGGCCAATCGGCAGTCTCCTGCTGCTCTGGCCGACGCTCTGGGCGCTGTGGATTGCGGCGCGCGGACGCCCGGCGCCCTGGATGGTGCTGGTGTTTGTCGCAGGCGTGCTCTTGATGCGTTCCGCAGGATGCATCGTCAACGATCTCTTCGACCGCAAGCTCGACCCGCAGGTGTGGCGCACACGCGATCGTCCGATCGCAACCGGGCGCGTCTCGCGTCCCGAGGCGCTCGCACTCGCCGGATTTCTATGTCTGCTGGCGTTGCCGCTTGCGTGGGTGCTTGGCCGGCTCGCGGTGCTTCTGTCGTTGGTCGCGCTCGCGCTCGCGGCGACCTATCCGCTCATGAAGCGATACACCGATATGCCGCAAGCATATCTCGGTGTTGCCTTTGGCTGGGGTATCCCCATGGCGTTTGCCGCGGAGCGCGGGGACGTGCCTGCGATCGGCTGGCTGCTGCTGCTTGCCAACATATTCTGGACTATCGCCTATGACACCGCTTACGCCATGGCGGACCGCGCTGATGACATTCGTGCCGGTGCGCGTTCAAGCGCGATCCTGTTTGGGCGTGGCGATCGGTTGTGGGTGGGTGTATTTCACGTGCTTGCGCTTGCAACGCTCGCGTTCGTCGGCAGAAGGCTCGGTCTCAACGCCCTCTACTACGCGGGCCTTGTCGTGGCCGGAATGTTCGCTGCGTATCAGCAATATCTGATCCGCACACGGGAACCCAAGGCCTGTCTTGCCGCCTTCCATAATAACAACTGGTTCGGCGGTTGCGTTTTTGCCGGATTGTTCTGCAGCTACTTATGGAGATAATACGATGAAGCTTTATGGATCACTGACCTCGCCCTACGTCCGGAAGATACGGATCCTGCTCAAAGAAAAGAATATTCCGTGCGAATTCATTGTCGAGGATCCCTGGTCGGACAAGACCGTCGGAGCGGCGAAAAATCCGCTCGGCAAGGTACCGGTTCTTGTGACCGACCACGACAAACTGCTCTACGATTCAGCCCTGATCGCCGAGTATCTGGACAGTCTTGGCGGGGAACGCCTGATCCCGGCAAACGGCGAGGAGCGCTGGGACGTGTTGCGCTGGCATGTCCTGGGCCATGGCATCATCGACGCGGTCGTGACCCGGCTTTTCGAGACACGTCGTCCGCTGGAACAGCAGTCCGCCAAGGTAATCAGCCGCCAGGAGGACAAGGTGGCGCGTGCGCTCGATGTCGCTGATCACACGGAGAAGGGGCGGGCCTATCTCATTGGTAACCGGTTCAGTTTTGCCGATCTCGCGCTCGGACTCGCACTTGAGTACATCGATTTTCGCTACCCGCATGACTGGCGGTCGGCGCACCCAAGGCTGGCACAATGGCTTGCCGGCATCAGCCGCCGCGCCTCGTTCGCCGAGACGCTGCCTCCCGGCATGGAGCGCGCCCTCGATGCCCCGCACTGATTGCTCGGGGGCAGCCGTGACCACCCGGGGCAGGAGATGAGCGAGCCAGGTCCGGCCGCCTGCGCGCGGTGTTAGTCCCTTGATGACAGGACTGCTGATCGCGTACGCGATCGGTGCCGTTCTTCTTGGAGCCGAACTCTTCACCAACGCCCTTGAACACCTGGGGGCACGGTTTCATGTCTCGGAAGGGGTCACGGCGTCAGTGTTCGCCGCCGTCGCGACCGCGATGCCTGAGGCGAGTATACCGGTGATTGCCATCCTCGAGCACGCCGGCACGGGCGCGATCCGGGAACAGGTGGCCACCGGCGCGATCCTCGGCGCGCCGCTCATGCTTTCGACCGTCGCGTTTCTGGTGATGGGGATCGCAGCCGCCTGGAAACGGGGTGCGCGCTCGCCGCTTTGTCCCGAGCCGCAGGGACTGCGCCGCGATCTTTTGTGGTTCACGGCAAGTTTCAGCCTGGCGGCGCTCGCGACCCTGCTGCCAGGGGACGCGTCGCTGCTCAGGGGGGTGGTTGCGGCGCTGCTCGTCATTCTGTACGCGCGGTACCTGCGGGTGACGATTCGTGCCTCAACGGCGCTGGTCGCGGCGGGGCACGGGACCCGGGTGGTGCGGCCACTTCATGTGGCGCGGCTCAAGCGTTTCTCGTCGGGCCCGTCCGGAATCGCACTGCAGCTCCTGTCCGGTTTTTTTCTGATCGTGCTTGGGACACGGGCCTTTCTGGATGTCGTTGCGGGTCTGTCCACCCGCTTCCCGCCACTTGCGTTGTCGCTGATGATCATTCCGATCGCGACGGAGCTTCCGGAAAAAGTGAACAGCGTGCTGTGGATCCGTCGCGGAGGGCAGGACACACTCGCATTCGGCAACATCTCGGGCGCGCTGGTGTTCCAGGGTACGCTGTTGCCGGCCCTTGGCATCTGGCTCACGCCCTGGACCGTGCGCCCGGATGTCCTCCTGAGCATCGCGCTCACGCTGATCGCCACGGCCTACGTGCTCGTGATGCATATCCGTGGCGTGCTTCGTCCCTACCACCTCCTCTTCAATGGTGCCTGCTACGTCATCTACCCGCTGTTTCTGACGCACGCGTTCGGTTTCTGACCGAGCCTCCGATCAGCTATAATTGCACTTCCTTTTGCAATGCCTGCGGAGGCGCATGAAGACGGTCGTTCTGCCATTGTGTCAAGTATCTTCATGACCTTTTGCGGATACGTATCTGGGCGGAATCTCCGGGACAAGCCCGGACCCATCTTTCCGTGGGCCACCCCGGGCATTGGTGCGGCGACATACTTTATGTTCCATCTGTATGTCTCGTGACCCATTCGCCTTTGAAAAGCCGCGCCGCTATGCGGTCATGGGATATCCCGTCAGTCACAGTCTCTCCCCCCTCATTCACGCGGAATTTGCGCGCGCTACGGGCCTCGCGATCACGTATGAGGCGATCGAGGTGAGCCCCGGGGGTTTCCCTCAGGCCGTGAGCCATTTCCAGGCGCTCGGAGGTGCCGGCCTTAATGTCACGGTGCCGTTCAAGCTCGACGCGGCACGGTTTGCGCACCGTCTGACTCCGGCGGCTGCGGCCGCAGGCGCGGCCAACGTGCTGGTGCTCGATACGGAGATTGTCGGCGACAATACGGATGGCGCGGGCCTTCTGCGCGATCTCAATGACAATCTGAAGATTCCGCTGGCGGGTTGCGACGTTCTCGTCGTCGGTGCCGGCGGTGCCGCCCGTGGTGTACTCGGGCCTTTGAGCGGTGCGGGCGTGAAGCGCATTGTGCTCGCCAGCCGGGATCCGGGGCGTGCGCGCAGCCTGCTTGCCGTACTTGGCGCCGGACTCGCGGCGCCGACCGAAGCTGTTGCGCTTCATGCGCTCCGTGGGCGGCGGTTCGACCTCGTGATCAACGCGACCTCTGCCGGGCTTTCCGGCGCACGGCCAGAACTGCCCGACGAGGCAATCGACAGTGGCAGCATCGCCTACGATCTCATGTACGGAGACGGCGCAAGGCCGTTCACTGCGTGGGCGCATTCACGCGGCGCGCGCGTGACAGACGGGCTTGGCATGCTCGTCGAGCAGGCGGCGCTGTCATTCGGATTGTGGCACGGCGTCTACCCGCAGACTGCCGGCGTGCTCGCGATGCTTCGGCGCCAGACACACTGATGGCCGCAAGGAAATTTCCCATTTCAGGTACCCGCCATGGACAACCCGCTGCTTGATCTGACCGGACTGCCGCACTTCCAGTCCATTCGTGCCGAACATGTGGAGCCGGCGCTCGATACCGTGCTCGCATGGAACCGGGCGGCGCGTGAACGCCTGTTTGCCACCGAGCGCCCGCTCACGTGGGGGCAGACCATCGATCCGCTCGAGGCGCTTGACGAGCGTCTGGCGCGTCTGTGGTCACCTGTTGCGCATCTGCACGCCGTGCGGGACGAGGACACCCTGCGTGCGGCCTATAACGCATCCCTGCCGAAGCTCAGCGCGTACCATACGGAGGTCGCGCAGGACGAGCGCGTCTACCGGGCCTACCGCCATGTTGCACAGTCGCCGGACGCGCGTCTTCTGACGCCTGCGCAGCACAGGATCCTGGAGCAGGCCCTGCGCGATTTCCGGCTGGCGGGCGCCGATCTCGACCAGGCGCGCAAGGCGCGCTTCAAGGATATCCAGCAGCAGATCTCACTGCTCACCAGCCAATTCGAACAGAACGTGCTGGACGCGACCCGTGGCTGGGATCTGGTCCTGACCGATGAGCGCGATCTTTCAGGCCTGCCGGAGTCACTGCGAGCGCTCGCGCGCGATACGGCCGAGCGCGACGGAAGATCCGGATGGAGGTTCACGCTGGACGCGCCGTCGTACATCCCGTTCATGACCTATGCCGATAATCGTGACCTGCGTCGCCAGATGTACGTGGCCTACGTCACACGGGCAAGCGGTGAAGGACCCAATGCCGGGCGCTGGGACAATGGTGTGCTGCTGCCGCAGATTCTGGCCCTGCGGCAAGAGGCTGCGCGGCTCCTCGGGTTCGAGAATTACGCACAAGAGTCGCTTGCCACCAAGATGGCGCGCACCGAGGACCGGGTTTTAGGGTTCCTGAACGACCTTGCGTCGAGGTCGCGCCCGGCGGCGCTGCGGGAGTTTGCCGAGCTTGAGGACTTCGCGAGCGCGCTCGGGCGGGACACGCTCGAAGCCTGGGACGTCGCGTACTATTCCGAAAAGCTGCGCGTCGAGCGCTATGCGTTTTCCGAGGAGGAGGTGCGGGCGTATTTCCCGGAACCGCGTGTGATCAAGGGCATGTTCGAGGTGGTGCGGCGCCTCTATGGCGTCACGATCAGGGAGGTCGATGGGGTTGAGGTGTGGCACCCGGACGTGCGCTTCTACGAGATCCGCGACGAATCCGGGGCGGTACGCGGCCGCTTTTACACCGATCTATATGCCCGTCCGGACAAGCGCGGTGGCGCATGGATGGATGAATGCATCGTGCGCAAGCGTGACAACGGAGGTGTGCAGGTGCCGGTGGCGTACCTGACATGCAATTTTGCACGGCCCGTGGGGGGCAAGCCCTCCCTGCTGTCGCATGACGAGGTCACGACGCTGTTCCATGAGTTCGGCCACGGGTTGCACCACATGCTGACACTGGTCGATTATCCAGGGGCCGCGGGGATCAATGGAGTCGAGTGGGACGCCGTGGAGCTTCCGAGCCAGTTCATGGAGAATTGGTGCTGGCAACAGGAGGCGCTTGCTGTCATCGCCGGGCACTATGCCACGGATGAGCATCTGCCATCCGCTTTGTTCGAGAAGATGCGTGCGGCGCGCAATTTCCAGTCGGCGATGCAGATGGTGCGCCAGCTCGAATTCGGGCTGTTCGACATGCGTGTGCATGCCGAATACGATGGTGGTGGAGAAGCCGCGATCCAGAAGATTCTCGATGACGTGCGGCACCAGGTGGCGGTGATTGTCCCGCCCGCGTTCAATCGGTTTCAGAACAGCTTCACCCATATTTTTTCCGGCGGGTACGCTGCCGGATACTACAGCTACAAATGGGCCGAGGTTCTGTCCGCAGATGCCTTCAGCAAGTTCGAGGAGCGTGGCATCTTCGACCCCGCGACCGGCCGCGAGTTTCTCCATCATATCCTTGAGCAGGGCGGAGCGCGGGAGCCGATGGAGCTGTTTGTAGGGTTCCGCGGACGAGAGCCGAGCATTGACCCCCTGTTGCGCCATAACGGTCTGGCCCCCTGAAGCTCTGCTAATATTAGGAGAGCGGCAATGAGGAGGTTTTCTATGCGCAACGCGTTTGTGTTTGTCTCGCTGTTGACCCTCGCAATGGCCCCGGCCCATGCGGAACGGATCTACCGGTGGGTCGACCAGTCCGGTCACGTGACCTATCAGGATACGCCTCCCCCGCCGGGCGCGCGCGACGTGCACGTCCAGACAATGTCGGGCGCCGGTACGCGGGCAGCCAGGAAGGTGCGTGTACCGGTCACCCTGTATGTGATCCCGCATTGCGCCCCATGTGATTCGGTTCGCCGTTATCTTGACCGCCGGGATGTGGGTTTTACTGAGGTGAACATCGAAAACCAGCCAAAACAGCGTGCGGTCATGCAGCACGACACCGGCTACGCGTCGGTCCCGACCGTTGTGGTGGGCCACACCGCGATCAACGGTTTCAATCCGTCCTGGCTCGGCTCGGAGCTCACCAAGGCAGGATATGCGAAGAAGCCCGTCCACGCTAAGCACAAATAGGCACACGCACCGGCGCACCAGGGCCCGGACTTTGGCGCGCCTGCCGTGGTGCGGTGTCCCCCTGCCCGGGTTTGCGGTGCAGGGGCATCGTTAGGGCGCGACCGCCGGCAAGGCTTAAGAATGAAAGGTCTGTCTCATGTCACGGACGCAATGGCGAGTGTCATACGGAAAGATTTTTCTGGGGGCTGTCAGGTTTGACGTGCGGTCACGATGACCAGAATCGCTACCTGGAATGTGAACTCACTTCGTGTCCGGTTGCCTCAGGTGCTCGCGTGGCTTAAGGCCGACAGCGCCGACCTGCTTGCGGTACAGGAGACCAAGGTCGAGGATGAGGGATTCCCCCGGTCCGAGATCGAGGCGGCCGGTTACCACGTGCTCTACTGCGGCGAAAAGACTTACAACGGCGTGGCCCTTATCAGCCGCACGCCGGTCACCGACCCCTGTTTCGAGCTTGACCCTGCTGATCCGCAGCGGCGCTTCCTCGCCGCCACGCTGGGCGGCGTGCGGATCATCAACGTCTATGTACCGAACGGTTCAGAGGTCGGCTCCGAGAAATACACCTACAAGCTTCGCTGGCTCGAGCACCTGGGCCGATACCTGATGTCAGCGCGCGTGCGTTACAAGCACGTGATCGTCCTCGGCGATTTCAACATCGCCCCCGAGGATCGTGATGTCCATGACCCGGCGACATGGTTCGGATCGGTCCTTGTCAGTGAGCCGGAACGGGAGGCGTTCCGTTGCCTGCTGCAGGCCGGGTTTGTCGATCTGTTCCGGATATTTTGTGCGGATGGCGGATGCTTCAGCTGGTGGGATTACCGCGCCGGTGCATTCCGCCGCAATCTTGGTTTG
The DNA here is from genome assembly GCA_021777335.1 of Pseudomonadota bacterium. Taxonomy (GTDB): domain Bacteria; phylum Pseudomonadota; class Gammaproteobacteria; order Acidiferrobacterales; family Acidiferrobacteraceae; genus JAJYDT01. The sequence goes on from JAJYDT010000003.1 coordinate 54,490, forward strand.
AGGATTGATCATATCCTTGCGACCGAAACGGTGGCGGCATGCTGTCGTCGCTGTTACATCGACCCGGCGCCGCGCGGCAATACGCGCCCATCCGATCACGCACCCGTGGTCGCCGAGTTTGACGGTCTTGCGATGCTGGGCGCCTGATCGCATGACCATTTGTCCACGCATTCCGGCACGACTCTCTTCGGCAGGTTGGGGTGCTGGCACGGCCTGATCCCCCGGGCCCCCTGGTTTTTTCTGCCGGACCAATGCTGTTCGCCCCCCTGATTCGTCTGGCGCGTCCCCGGATCCGCGTTATCCCGGAAATTGGCACAGCTATTGCAACTCCATTGGGTGGCTGTAGGTGTCCGCGACCGGCAGGGCCCGCAGAACTGTCTGCGCTCGTACGGACGGATACCTGGCCAATGTGAGGGGAGAATTCGTGGAACCGAACCGTGGATCTGTTCGTGTCATGTACCCAGAAAGGCCGGCACCCATCGTCCTTGCGGCCGTGCTCGGTGTTGCGCAGGCCCGGGGACTCCACCAGGAATGGTCAGAGATCCTGAAACAGAAATGTCCGGTTGTATGGGATGCCAGCGCGGTGCTTCGCGTTGACACCGCTGTCATGCAGCTCCTCGCCGTATTCTGCGCGACCCTGCACGCGCAGAATATTTCGTGGCAATGGGCTGCGGTCGCCCCGGCGCTGCGAGAAGCCGCGCATCTGCTTGGTCTGGACGCGGCGCTCGGGTTCGAGCAATGACCTCTGTACTTCCCTTTATCCGCCGGACCGGACAATCCCGCCGCCGGCCCCAGTGGTGGCTTGCTGCGTGTGTGGGCATCGCCGCCGTCTGGGGCTGGTCGCTGCCCTACGCGCCAGGCTGGGTATTGGCTGGGAGCGGATGCACGGCATTGCTGGTACTGACTGTTTTGGCGTACTTCGCCCGAATGGAGGCGGAGGTCGCGCACCCGATCCCTGATGGAACCCCCGCAAGGGATGACCCGCATCACGCCCTCAACCATATCGACGAGATCCTGGGCATACCACAGGGACTTGAGGCGGTTCCTCAGGTTGACGAACTCCTGGAGTCGCTCGTGGCCGAGAACCAGAGGCGCCGGCTCGAGGAGGTCCTGCGTCACTGGGTGGACGTTGCCCAGCGCTACAGCGGCGCCGCCACTGACCTGCGCAAGCGTGTGGAGGCGGTTATCCAGCAGACTGAGCATGCCACCGACAACATTGCCAGCAGCTTCCAGGCGGTGATCAACAAAGCCACGCTGCAGGCACGACAGGCCATGGAACTGCTGGAAGGAACACAAGGGGCAAACAGCGACGGGACACCCGTTTCGCTCAAGGATTTCATTCGGGTTTCGGATGTGCGCCTCAATAAAATGGCAGACGAGGTCGTGCGCGTCGCCGACCTGTCAATGAACATGGTGCGCGAACTCGATGGTGTCCAGAAACGGACCCAGGCAATCGATGGTTTTCTCGCGGACGTGGAGAAGCTCGCGGACCAGACCAGCCTGCTTGCGCTCAACGCCGACATCGAGGCAGCGCGCGTGGGCGAGCATGGCCGCGGGTTTGCCGTGGTTGCCTCAGAAGTACGGCGGCTAAGCCAGCGCTCGCACGAGTTCAGTGAACGCATACGTCAGCATCTGAAAGAGGTCCGCGCCGGCCTCAGCCGTACCTATGGTGACATGCGTACGCTGTCAGCGGCTGACATGGCACATGCAGTGCAGATCCGCGAGGACGTTATCCAGCTTACGCGTTCACTCGAAGGAAAAAACCGGGAAGTTGCTGATACCGTGAGCCAGATCAACGCATTGAGCAAGGAGATCGCCCTCGACGTGCAGAACGTCGTGGTATCGCTTCAGTTCCACGACATTACGAGTCAGGAACTGACCCGTACCCTGATGCCCATGGAGGAACTGCGCCGGACTTTGTACCACGTGATGCAGGAGACGCTCCATCTCGACCGGGATCTCTGTAAAAGTTTCACGGGTCCGGCCGGCGGCGATCCGGACGCCAAGAAGGATCCGGCGGATCCGGGCACTGTGCCGGGATACGCGGTGCCAGCGATGTCCGAAAAAACGCCGGCCGATGCCAATCTTTCCGTGGAGCTGTTCTAGGGGAGGCGACTATGGCCACGATCATGACCGTTGATGACACCGCGTCCATGCGCCAGATGATCAGCTTTACGCTCAATAGCGCGGGATATGATGTGGTTCAGGCAGGTGACGGAGTGGAGGCGCTGGCGTTGGCCCGCCAGAGCACTCTCGATCTGGTGATCACCGATATCAACATGCCGAACATGGATGGCATTGCGCTCGTGAAGATGCTGCGCGCGTTGCCCGATTACCGATTCACACCTATTCTTATGTTGACGACCGAGTCCCAGGACAGCAAACGGCAGGCCGGGAAGAACGCGGGCGCCACGGGCTGGATCGTAAAACCGTTCAACCCTGACCAGCTCATCCACATTGTCCGGAAAGTCCTCGACTGACCCATGACCATAGACCTGCGCCAGTTCCACCAGACATTCTTTGAGGAGAGCCTCGAGGGTCTGGCAGTGATGGAGCGCGAGCTGCTGAATATGGCGGGATCTGCGGCAACCGTTCCCCCGAGCCCGCCCGGTGCCGAATCGCTCAATACGATGTTCCGGGTAGTCCATTCGATCAAGGGCGGAAGCGGTGTCTTCGGTTTTAACAACATCGCCACGTTTGCGCACGCGCTGGAGTCCTTACTCGATGATCTGCGCGCCGCGCGCCGCGTGCTTGATCCTGAAATAGTCACATTGCTGCTGCAGTGCATGGACGGACTGCGGACTTTGGTCGCGGATGCCCGGTCGGGCGATTCTGGGGGCGCCGAGCAGGCGGCACGGCTGCAGCAGCGACTGGAGCGTTATATGGGGGGCATCCCAGGCCGGGTGCAAGCACCCGCTCCGGTCGAAGCTGCCGAGCGCCGATGGAAAATCGTGTTCCGCCCGGGTCCCGACCTGTTCCGGTCAGGCAACGATCCCTTGCGAATCGTGCGCGAGATCTCGGAAATGGGGCGGCTGGATGTGCAGGCGGAAACCGCGGCACTCCCCTGCTGGGATCAGTTTGACCCGGAACAGTGTTATCTGGGCTGGACGCTGATGCTGAACGGATCCGTCGACCGCGAGCGGATCGCCGAGGTATTCAGCTGGGTGATGGATGACAGCAATGTCGCTATCTCGCCGCAGACCACAGCCATTGTCCCGCCCGACGCAGTGCCGGTTACATCCGGCCCCGCGGCCGATGGCCCGATGACCTCCATCCGCGTGGCGACCCAGAAGATTGACGCGCTGATTAATTCTGTCGGCGAGCTTCTTATCACCCAGTCCATGCTCGCTCAGATCACACGGGATTTCTCGACCGACAGTCTCCCGCTCCTGTTTTCCGGACTGTCCCAGCTTGAACGCAATGCGCGCGACCTGCAGGAAGGCGTGATGCGGGTCCGCATGGTGTCGCTCAGTTTTATTTTCAACCGCCTGCCACGCGTGATCCACGACGTGGGCGGCAAGCTCGGGAAGAAGGTCGAGTTGCGGATCTCGGGCGAGCAGAACGAACTCGACAAGACCGTAATCGAACGTATCAGCGACCCGGTCCTGCACCTTGTTCGGAATTGTCTGGATCACGGAATCGAAGGGCCGGCGGAGCGCATGGCGGCGGGAAAGCCGGAGACGGGCGTTATCACCGTCGAGGCTTCGCAGAAAGGTGGCAGCATTGTCATCGAGATCCGTGATGACGGCCGTGGTCTCCCTTATGAGCGGATCCGTGCCACGGGTATCGCGCGCGGATTGCTTGGCGAAGGAGACATGTCCAGCGAATCCGAACTGGCGGAACTGATCTTCGCACCGGGATTTTCGACGGCCGAGGATGTGAGCGATCTTTCCGGGCGCGGTGTCGGCATGGATATCGTGCGGCGCAACATTGCGAGCCTTGGCGGTACGATTGACGTTGCCTCGCGCCCGGGCCAGGGCACGTGCTTTAAAGCGTGCCTGCCGCTGACGCTTGCGATCATCGACGGTCTGAGTGTGCGTGTCGGACCGCAAGTCTATCTTATTCCGCTTGTAAACATTGTCGAGTCGGTCCAGCTCGAGGCCGCGCAGATACGGCATCCGGCGGGGCACGGAGATCTGGTCTCCCTTCGCGGCGAGTATCTGCCTCTGATCCGCCTGCAGGAGCTTCTCGGGGCGCCGGCCGGAGCGAGCGAAAGACAGCTCATGGTTGTCGTGGAGGCTGACGGCAGGAAAGCGGGGTTGTGCGTCGACGATCTTCTCGACCAGCAGCAGGTGGTCCTGAAGAGTCTCGATACCCATTATCGACGTCCGGACGGGGTTCTGGCGGCGACCGTTCTCGGTGACGGAAAGGTGGCTCTGGTGCTTGATCCTTCAAGCCTGGTCCGTCTCGCGAATATCCCGGCATCGAACCGCGCCGGTTCGTTCGCCGGACCGTCGCAAACCGGATCCGGAAAGGAGGTCCCATGTCTGCCGCACTAGACCGCAGGCCGGTTTCTCCGGAGGGTCAGCGGGAACAGTTCCTGACCTTTCGGCTCGACCGGGAAGAGTATGGAATACCGATCCTGCAGGTTCAGGAAATCAAAGGATGGGAGCGGGCAACGCACGTACCGAACAGCCCGCCCTACGTCCAGGGCGTCATTAATCTGCGGGGCCTGATTGTCCCGGTCGTCGACTTGCGTCTGCGCTTTAGCCTGCCCGAACGGGAAGCTGACGAGTTCACGGTCATCATCGTGGTCAATCTCAACGGCCGGCTCGCCGGCCTCGCTGTGGATTCCGTTACGGACGTTATCGATCTCGTGGCCGATCAGCTGTGCCCCGTGCCTGAATACGAGGGGCGGACGGACCGGGATTTTATCAGCGGACTGGCCCCGCGAGAGGGCTGCCTGCTTATTCTGCTCGACGTTGCGCATCTGCTGGGTCCGGAGATCGCCACGCCGCAGTAACACGGGGTGCCTCGCAAGAGACATCACCCGGAGGAGATGTGTCATGGAAATGTTCTACGCCAAAGGCCTGTCGTTACGTGTCAAAATCATCATCTCCACCGCAGTGCTGGTTGTCCTGTTCACAGCCGGCGCGCTTGCCGGTCTGCACGTCCTGGCGCGCCTTGCATACGCCCTGTCGGGGATAAGCGCGGGGACTGCGCATGCCGGCACTTCCAGTCGCGCGCTGCTGGCTGAGGCCATGCGGTCCATCAGGCAAGCGCGCTTGATCGTGATCACCGGAATCGGTGGCCTCGTGCTTTTATCACTGGGTCTCGCGGTGTACCTCGTGCGCGCGGTTGCCGGTCCGCTGCTCCGCCTGACATCGGGGCTGCAAAAAGCCGCGCAAGGCGATTTCACCGTATCGATCTTCACCCACCGGCGCGATGAGATCGGCCAGGCCGTGGGGGCTCTTAACCTGCTGATCGACGAGCTCAATCAGAGCATGGTCCAGGTCGCGCAGTCAGCCGAGTCGGTCGCCAATGGCTCGCGCGAGCTCAGCAGTGCTGCCGAACAGCTCTCATCTGCTGCCCAGGAGCAGGCGAGTTCGCTGGAAGAGACCGCCGCCTCGATGGAGGAGATGACCAGCACCGTCAAGCAGAACGCAGACAACGCCCTGCGCGCCGACCGTATGGCCATGGAATGCCGGGAAGCGGCAAATGAAGGCGTAGTGATGTCTTCCACCATGCGCCGTTCGATGAATGGTATCAATGACAGCAGCAAACGCATCGCGGACATCATCGGCGTCATCGACGAGATTGCATTTCAGACGAATATCCTCGCGCTCAATGCGGCAGTCGAGGCGGCCCGCGCGGGGGAACAGGGACGAGGGTTTGCGGTTGTGGCCGCAGAGGTGCGCAGCCTGGCGCAGAGGAGCGCGAGTGCCGCCAAGGAGATCAAGGCGTTGATAAAGGAGAGCGTGGAAAAGGTCGAGGACGGCGTACAGCTTGTCACCGCCTCCGCAACCACGCTGCAGGGCATTGTCGAGAGCGTAAAAAACACGGCGGAAATTATCGGGGAAATCAGCGCTTCCAGCCAGGAGCAGGCCTCTGGAATCGACCAGGTCAACCGCGCTGTCATGCAGATGGATGGCGTCACCCAGTCCAACGCGGCACAGGTGGAGGAGCTGTCCGGCACCAGCCAGTCGTTAGCCGCCCAGGCGCAGCAGCTTCAGGCCCTGGTTGCCCATTTTACCCTGAGCAATGCGGCGGTTCCGCGCGCGGCCGTGCCGGCCCGTGCCACGGAGACCAAGCCGGCAGGACCGGTGAAGAAAAACGACGGTGCGCGCAGCGTCGCGACAAAGGTGGAAGATACGCTGGGTGACTGGACTGAATTTTGATCGCAGCCATGCCAAGGGGTGAAGACAGCCATGGCCGGGAGGTCACCGATCACCCAGCCGGGCGGATCGGGAGTGACTACGGGCTTTCGATCACCGACGGTGAGTTCCGCCTTCTGCGCGACCTGATCAGGAAGCATACCGGCATTGCATTGTCCGATCACAAACGCGCCCTCACCTGTTCGCGGCTCGCGAAACGTCTGCGCCATTACCACCTCGAGTGTTATCAGGACTATTACGATCTGCTTACCCGGAGTGCCGCTGGAAAAGAGGAGCTGGTCGCGATGGTCAACGCCATCACCACCAACAAGACGCAGTTCTTCCGGGAGCCGCATCACTTCAAATTCCTGTTCGAACGCGTGCTGCAGCCGCTGCAGACTGAGAGGCGGTGGCCGCTGCTTATCTGGAGCGCGGGGACCGCATCAGGAGAGGAGGCCTATTCGATGGCAATGACCGTACGGGAGGCCACTTCCGAGGAACGGGACCCCGGTGTCCGGATCCTGGCCACCGACATCAGTACCGATGTCTTGCGGCGCGCCGAAGCCGGCGTGTACGCCAAGGAACTGGCGCGTCATGTACCGGAGGCGCTTCTGCACCGCTATTTTCTGAACGGACGGGGGGCGCATCACGGGTTCGTATGCGCAAAGCCCGCGCTGCGATCCCTGATCCGGTTCCAGCAGTTGAACCTGATGGACGACCCCTGGCCCATGCGCGGCCCGTTCGACGTCATCTTCTGCCGCAACGTGCTTATCTATTTTGACAAACCCACCCAGCAGCAGCTGGTATCGCGTTTCGGCGCTTTGCTCAGACCGGGTGGATTTCTGATGCTCGGGCACTCCGAGGCATTGCATGGTTTTGACTGCGGTTTCCAGCCGGTAGGGCACAGTATCTACGTCTCGCAGGGGCACTAGCGATGCCGCCGCAAAAAACGCATCCGGAGAGGCAGGTACCTGCGGTCACCGAGACAGCCCAGGGGCTGCCGCGCATCACGATCCAGGTCGGCGGTCTGCGCGCAAGCCGCGAGCCGGTCGTGCTCGACACCGTGCTCGGTTCCTGCATCGCGGTCTGCCTGTACGATCCGGTCATCGCCGCAGGCGGCATGAATCATTTCATGCTGCCTGAAGGCACAAGTTCCGAGAATCCCACGAGCGCGCGCTACGGAGTCTACGCGATGGAGCTTCTGATCAACGAGCTGATGAAAGAGGGTGGAGACCGGCGGCGATTTCAGGCGAAGGTATTCGGCGGCGGACACGTTCTGAGGGTGCAGGAACGTTTGGACAGCGTGCCACAGCAGAATATCGAGTTCATACGCAGTTTCCTGATAACGGAGCGGATTCCGGTGATCAAGGAGGATGTTGGCGGCTGTTATCCGAGACGGGTGGTGTTTTACAGCCATACCGGCCAGGCGTTCCGCAAGCGTCTCGGAATGGTGGAAGCGGAACGCACGGCCGAGCAGGAGCGCGCATACCGGGCCAGACTTGGAAAGCAGAAGCTGGACGGCGATGCGACGCTGTTCTGAACCCGTGGTGACCTTCGTGCCGAGGGGACCATGAGCCGATCGCGAGCCATCAAGGTGCTGGTCATCGACGATTCGGCGCTTATGCGCCAGATGCTTTCGGCCATGCTCGCTGAAGACCCGGGTATCGAGGTGGTAGGGACGGCCGCCAATGCCTTCGTGGCGCGCGAGCGCATCAAGACCCTGCGCCCGGACGTCCTGACACTGGATGTGGAGATGCCCGGCATGGATGGAATTACGTTTCTCGAACGGCTCATGCGCCTGTATCCGCTGCCTGTGGTCATGGTGTCATCGCTGACTGAAAAAGGCGCGGGTGTGACCGTGCGAGCCCTTGAGCTCGGCGCTCTGGACTTTGTCACCAAGCCGCAGGGCGGCGTACGCGAGGGGCTGTCGACCATTGTGCAGGAAATCCGCTCGAAGATTCATGCCGCTGCCGGTGCCCGGGTGCGTGCACGATGCCCTGCCGCATTGGCCCGCAGTGCACCGCCCGTTTCGGGCCCGAGGCGGATCGCTGGCACGGTAATCGCCATTGGCGCCTCGGTGGGAGGGCCCCAGGCCATCACCGAAATTCTGGAGCCTCTTCAGCGGGATACCCCGCCTATCGTCATCGTTCAGCACATGCCACAGAGATTCACCCGCCATTTCGCCGAGCGCCTCGATGGGCAATGCGGAATCGATGTTCGGGAGGCGCAGGACGGGGATCTGCTCCATCCCGGACTGGCCTTGATCGCTCCTGGTGGGGCACACATGGCCTTGTCACACCGCCCGGGGGGATATGCGGTGCGCGTTTTTGACGGGGATCCGGTCAACCGGCATCGTCCGTCTGTGGACGTGCTGTTCGAATCGGTGGCGCGTATTGCCGGCCCGAATGCCCTGGGGGTCATTCTGACGGGCATGGGTGATGACGGTGCGAAGGGTCTGCGGGCGATGCAGCGTGCCGGCGCGCACACGATTGCTCAGGATGAGGAGAGTTGTGTCGTGTTTGGCATGCCCGAGCATGCCATTCGCCTCAACGGCGCGCGCGAGGTGCTGCCCCTCGAGAAAATTGCCGGTCGCATGGCGCGCTGGGAACCCGCCCCCGGCCAGCCGGGCCCCGCCATTCCTTGATCCAGGGCGAGCGACGCTCGTGCGGGTGCTGTGGCAGAAGCGCTCTGGTCTTGTAAGCAGGCGGATCAGACCGTTTCTTGTCGTGGGAAAACCTGCCCGACGGAGCGCTAGGAGAGGTGCTGATGCAGACGCTTGAACAGGTCGTCGATGCCGCGCCGCTCCTCCTCCAATTGTGCGACCCGGTCCTCGGTCGCCCGGATGCGCTCGCCGAGGCGGTCCATGTTTCCATGAATCCGCTTCAGATCGGCGAGACGGTCGTTGATCGCTGTTTTGTGCTGCTGGATATGCGTAAACAGTGGTGAAATGAGTTCCTGCAGCCAGCGGCTGGACGCGTCATTGTACTCCCTGAAGAGGCGCCGTGTTTCTCCGACCAGCGTGATAAAAAATCTGTTCACGACGAAATGCCGTTCCGTCATCAGCATTGCGGCGCTGTTGCGAAACGCCTCCGCTTTTTTCTCCAGTCGCGCGAGCTCGATCAGGAACGGCACGGGCGACAGCGTTGCCGGCTGAAATTTCGGGAGCAGGTATTCTTTGTGCAGCCGGTCATAGATCTCCTCGACCAGTTGTTTTATGCGGACAGCCTCGGATCCGGCTTGATCCATCCGTAGCCGGGCATCCCTGAAGAAAGCCTCCATGCCGCGTTTTAGGCCCGCAGTTGTCCAGCTTTCATTCATGTCCGCCAGAACCTGTTTCGTGAGCCGCTCCAGGCTGTCCGCATCCAGAGACCCGAGCAGCACGGCGGTTTTCTCGGCAAGCGCCGCGCGCGTTGCCTGGAAACCTTCCACGGTGCGGTCATAGGCGCGTTTTTGCGAGCGCATGTCTCCGGCCATCCGCTGGATCACGTCGCTGCTCTTCCCGCTGAGGCTGCGAAGTCCGGCAAGGTGCTGCTTCTGAGTGGCAAGGCGGGACTCGATCAGGGCGCGGCTGCTCTCGACGCGGTTGCTGATCTCGCGCATGACCCGCTCTCGAAGGATCAGGTGTCGTGTCGGGATCACCTCGTCGGCCAGCCTGTGTTCAATCTCGAGCAGCCCGCTGCGGCTGAGGAGCGTCGTATCCGCCTTGACCTTCCCGGCAAAGGCCTTCTGTGCGGATGCCGGGAACACATTCCGAGGATCGACGTGCAGCGCACGCGCTGTCTCGGCTACCTGCCGGGCGATCGTTCGCTTGATCGCATCGGGATCATGCAATTCGTCCCATAGGATATCAATCTTGTTAAGCACGACAATGCGCAGATCGGCATGCCCGCGCCCGGGGCCACAGCTCTTCCACATCTCAAGATCCGTTTTTGTCACCCCGGCATCGGCGGACACCAGAAACAGCAGCGCATGAGCGTCAGGCAGCATGGCAAAGGCCAGTTCCGGCTCCACGCCGAGGGCGTTCAGGCCCGGCGTGTCAAGGATGACAAGTCCGTCGCGCAGAAGTGGGTGCGGGTAATTCACCACCGCGTGTCGCCACACGGGAATTGTGACTTGGGCCATCGCAGCCCCCGTCAGCTCTGAACGCGGGTCGCCCCTCAGCAGGCCGAGTTCCCAGGCCTCAAGCGCATCGACAGTCCTCGTGCGTGTCAGCTCCAGAAACGCTTCACGCCATTCCGGCGCTGAACCGGGTTTCAGGATATGCCGTGTCGTCCACTGGGCCGGCGAGTGTCCGTATTCGGCGAGCGTAAGCGCGGTCTTGCGGGTCTCGATCGGCAGCAGCCGGACGCATGGGGGCACTTTCTCGTCGTAGCGCAGCTCGACAGGACACATGGTGGTCCGTCCGGCCGCCGATGGCATCAGTCGGGTACCCTGATCGGCAAAAAAGATCGCGTTCAGAAGTTCTGTTTTGCCGCGCGAATACTCGCCCATCACGGCGATCACGAGTTTGTCCGAGCGCAGCGTTTCCAGGAGATCATTGGCCTGCAGGCCCTGTGTCTCCTCGGCACCCTCGTGGTGTTCGATCCACGACTGGTACTCGGCGATTACTTCGGCCAATTCATCCCGCCAGCGCTGAAAGGCGCTGAGCCCGCTGACGAACCCGGGGGTAACCGCGGCGTGGTCCCCCGGAGCGCGCGCCGGCGGACTGGCGGGCCAGGACGGATTCTGCTGTTTGTATGCCATCTTAGGGAGATACAAGCAAAAAATGGGCCCAAATGCACGCGTCCCGAGGGCGGGGTCGCTGAATCGGGAAATCCCCGCCTAGCCCCACGGCCATGGATAATGACTCCCATGCAGCAGTCCTTGAGCCGCAAGACCGGGTCTTGGGTTCCCTCTGGCGGCGGCCATGGTTGGCAAGCGGTACGGGATCTGTCACGCGGTGGCGGCGCGCATGTGTATACCGTTGGTCCGGCGGACCAGGAGATGTTTGACTGAAACGCGGACCAGGGGTGTTCTTGGCATTCGCCTGCGCCGCAGGTATAGTGCGGTCACCAACATATTAGTCCCTGTGGGAGAGACCCCGGCGTGACCGGGGCGCCGAAGGCGCAACCGCCCGGAATCGCTCAGGCCGAAGGACCGCGGGGATGGTTGGCTCTGGAGAGAGGCCGGTATCGGCCCACCGAAGGGGCGAAGCTCTCAGGTCAACCGGACAGAGGGGCGACGGACACGGGTCCGTTGCCCCTTATCTTTTGCAGGCCATGAACCAGAAGACACCGCTTTATCCCGAGCACATTGCGCTCGGCGCGAAGATGACCGACTTCGGTGGCTGGAGCATGCCGCTGCACTACGGTTCCCAGATCGAGGAGCACCACGCCGTCCGGCGGGACGCCGGGATGTTCGACGTTTCGCATATGGCCATCGTCGATCTTGAGGGCGCCGATGTGGCCCGTTATCTGCGGGAGCTGCTCGCCAACGACATCGGTAAGCTCAAGACACCCGGCAAGGCGCTCTATGGGTGCATGCTCAACGAACGGGGCGGGGTGGTCGACGACCTGATCGTCTATTTGCTCGCTGATCATCGCTACCGCGCAGTGGTCAATGCCGCCACCCGGGACAAGGATCTTTCCTGGATGAACGCCCATCTTGCCGGCCGCGATGTGATGCTCACGCCGAGGACGGATCTCGGCATGATCGCCGTGCAGGGCCCGAGGGCGGTTGAGCGCACCGCGGCCGCGCTGTCACTTCCCGAGGTGCATGATCTCAAACCGTTTCACGGACGGATCATGGGCGAGTTCTTCGTCGCGCGTACAGGATATACCGGTGAAGACGGACTCGAACTGATGGTCAAGGCAGGGTCGGCGGCAAGCGCCTGGCGCGCGCTCAGGGGCGCTGGGGTGATCCCCGCCGGGCTTGGCGCACGCGATACGCTGCGGCTCGAGGCCGGCATGAACCTCTATGGACAGGACATGGATGAGCACACCAGTCCGCTTGAGTCAGGGCTCGAGTGGACGGTTGCATGGAATCCGGCGGACCGGCGCTTTATCGGCCGCAACGCGCTCGAACAGTGCAAGGTGCGGGGGGTGACTCAGCAGCTGCTGGGGCTCGTGTTCTCCGGCCGCGGCGTCCCGCGTGCACACCAGGCCGTGCGCACCGCGCATGGCGAAGGGGTGCTGACGAGCGGCGGCTTCTCGCCGACGCTCAATCAAGGTATCGGTTTCGCGCGGGTGCCAGCCGCCAGCGTGCCCGGCGAAGGATGTGAGATCGAGCTGCGCGGGCGCTGGGAGCCGGCGCGGCTGGTACGGTACCCGTTTGTGCGCAATGGCCGCAGTTTGATCCAGCAGATACAGGAGACGGCATGAGTAAGCTTCCCGCAGATCGCAAGTACACGAAGAGCCACGAATGGCTGAAACCGATGCCGGATGGCAGCATGACGGTGGGGATCACGGATCATGCCCAGGACCTCATGGGTGACATGGTATTCGTGGATCTGCCACAGGTCGGCCAGCGGGTCGAGGCTGGAAAGGACTGCGTTGTGGTGGAGTCGGTCAAGGCCGCATCCGACGTCTATGCGCCGATTGCGGGCGCGATCACGGAGGTCAATGCTGACCTTGCGAACGCGCCCGAGCTCGTCAACAAAGACCCGTACGGTAAGGGATGGTTGTTCCGTATCCGGCCGGATGCGGGCGCCGCCACAGACCTGCTCATGGATACCGACGCCTACGCGGCTCTGCTCGCGCGCGGGGAATAGCCGCTTATGCCGTTTATTCCGCATACCAGGGATGACATCGCGGCGATGCTGAAGGAGTGCAACGTTGCGCGCATCGACGACCTGTTCGATGAGATCCCGGTGTCACTGCGTGCCCAGGACACACCCGGTATTCCGGAGGGTCTGACAGAGATGGAGGTGGGTCGGCTGATGCAGGATCGCGCCGACACGGACGGCCGCTTTATCAACTTTATCGGCGCCGGGGCGTATGAGCACCACATCCCGGCGGCTGTCTGGCAGATCGCAACCCGCGGTGAGTTCTATACGTCCTATACCCCTTACCAGGCCGAGGCGAGCCAGGGGACGCTGCAGCTTCTCTACGAATTTCAGACCATGATGGCCGAACTCATGGCCATGGAAGTGGCGAACGCGAGTCTTTATGACGGAGCGTCGGCCCTTGCCGAGGCGGTCCTGATGGCAGTGCGTTTGTCCAAGGGATCGCGACGCGTCCTGCTCCCGGCGACGGTGCATCCGCGCTATCGGGACGCGGTGCGCACGATCGTTCGGGCGCAAGCGATCGAGATTGTCGATGTGCCGTATGTGTCCGGCACCGGCCTTGTCGATCAGCACGCGCTTTCTTCCTACCGGGACGACTTCGCGGCACTTGTCGTGCCTCAGCCCAACTTCTTCGGCATGATCGAAGATGCCCATACGCTGGCCGGGCTTGCGCGGAGCAAGGGCGCGCTTGTGATCGGCCTTGTCAATCCGGTGGCGATGACAGTGCTCGCGCCTCCTGGCGAGTGGGGTGCTGATATTGCGGTTGGCGAAGGTCAGCCGCTCGGCTCGCCGCTGTCCTCTGGCGGACCCTATTTCGGATTTCTCTGCTGCAAGAAGGCCCATGTACGCCAGATGCCGGGGCGTGTCATCGGCCGAACAGTGGACCTCGATGGCCGCAGCGGTTATACGCTGACCCTGCAGGCCCGCGAGCAGCACATACGCCGGTCCAAGGCGACCTCGAACATCTGCACGAATCAGGGTCTTCTGGTGACTGCGGCGGCGGTACACCTGTCGCTGCTCGGGGCTGAAGGGCTGGCACGCGTTGCACGCGCGTGCCACGCCAATACCCGGATGCTCCTCGAGATGCTCGGGGCCATCAAGGGTGTCGACCGGGTTTTTTCCGGCCCGTTTTTTCATGAAGGTGTCCTCAGGCTACCGGTCCCCGCCGAAGAGGCGCTGCGCGCGCTCGTCGCCCACGGCATCATCGGCGGACTGCCGCTGGGCCCGGACTACCCGGAGCTTGGCGAGTCGATCCTCGTGTGCGCGACCGAGACCCGCACGGCGGCGGACATCACGCAGTACGGCGAGAATCTCGAACGCATCGTATCCCGGCGACGGCTGGATCCACCATGCGCCGTGCGCGGAAGCTGAAACCCAACCCCCTCAAGGAGAGAAGCCATGGCGAAGATCACACTGAAAGGACAACCGGTTTCAACCAACGGCGATCTGCCGAAGACCGGCACGAAGGCGCCGGATTTCCGGTTGGTCGCCAATGATCTGACGGAGGTGACGCTTGCCAATTACAAAGGCCGCAAGAAGATCCTGAACATCGTGCCGAGCCTGGACACCCCTGTGTGTGCCATTAGCACCCGGAAATTCAACGATCATGCCAAGGCGCGACGGGATGCCGTGGTTCTGATCGTGTCAGCGGACCTTCCTTTTGCACAGGGCCGATTCTGCTCCGCGGAGAATACGAAAAACGTCGTTGCCCTGTCGATGATGCGGGACAAGGAGTTTGCGCGCCAATACGGGGTGCTGATCACCGATGGACCCCTCGCGGGCCTCACCGCGCGCGCGGTCGTGGTACTCGATGAGCAGGACCGGGTGCTGCATGCGGAACTCGTGCCCGAGATTGCGCAGGAACCTGATTACGAGCGCGCCCTTGCCGCCCTCAAATAACGATATGCTGATCTTCGAACGTTCACGCCCGGGCCGCCGGGGTTTTTCTCAGGCCCCGAAGGAATCGGCGCCGCTCGACGATATCCCGGTGTCGCAGCAGCGGCGCACGGCCCCGCGCCTTCCCGAGGTATCTGAGCTCGAGGCCGTACGGCATTATACGCGGCTCAGCCAGAAGAATTTCTCGATCGACACCCACTTCTATCCGCTCGGGTCGTGCACCATGAAGTACAATCCGCGCGCGTGCAACGCGTTCGCCATGCTGCCCTCGTTCCTCAATCGTCACCCCTCCGCCCCCGCCGAAACGGGACAGGGCGTGCTCGGATGCCTGTTCGAGCTGCAGGAGCTTTTAAAGGAGGTGACCGGCATGAAGGAGGTTTCGCTCGCACCGATGGCGGGTGCACAGGGAGAGTTTGCCGGGGTGGCGATGATCCGTGCATATCACCAGTCTCGCGGCGACATCGGCCGGACCGAGATCCTGGTGCCGGATGCGGCCCATGGGACCAATCCGGCGACGGCCGCCATGTGCGGCTATGTCGTCCGTGAGATCCCGACCGACAGTGCTGGCAACATCGATCTAAAGAAGCTCAAGGCAGCCGTAGGGCCGCAGACCGCGGGCCTCATGCTGACCAACCCTTCCACACTCGGGGTGTTCGAGCAGGACATCGAGGCCGTGCAGAAGGTGGTGCATGATGCGGGCGGCCTGCTGTATTACGATGGCGCCAACCTGAACGCGATCCTGGGCAAGGTACGCCCGGGAGACATGGGGTTCGACGTGATCCACATGAACCTGCACAAGACGTTTTCCACGCCTCACGGCGGTGGCGGGCCAGGGGCTGGCCCGGTGGGTGTGTCGGCCCGGTTGCTGCCGTTCCTTCCCGTACCGCGTCTTGCGCGCGGCCCCGATGGATACCGCTGGCTGACCGAGAAGGATTGCCCGCAGTCAATCGGGCGGCTCTCGGCCCATGCCGGAAATACAGGCGTGCTGTTGCGGGCCTATATCTACGCGCGTCTGCTCGGGCGGGAAGGCATGCATCGCGTGGCGGAATTCGCGACCCTGAACGCGAATTATCTGATGATTCGTCTGCGCCGCGCCGGCTTCGACGTCGCTTATCCGAACCGGCGCGCGACCCACGAGTTCACGGTAACGCTCAGGCGCCTCAAGGAGGAGACCGGTGTGAGTGCCATGGATGTCGCGAAGCGTCTGCTCGACAAGGGTTTTCATGCGCCGACAACGTATTTCCCGCTGCTCGTGCCAGAGTGCCTCCTTGTCGAGCCGACAGAGACCGAAAGCAAGGACGAGCTTGATCGTTTTGTCACGGCCATGGAGGAGGTCGCATCCGAGGCTCGGCGCGATCCACAGATGCTGAAAGGCGCCCCCTACACGCTACCCGTGCGCCGACTGGATGATGTGCGCGCGGCGCGCGAACTCGACCTCAGATGGTTCCCTGCGCCAGTCGCTGAGACCCCATGATCCTCGTCTGCGGGTCGTTCGCGTACGACACCATCATGGTCTTCCCTGACCGCTTCGCGCGGCACATCCTGCCGGATAAGGTTCACATGCTGAATGTGTCATTCATGGTTCCCAGCATGCGCCGCGAGTTTGGCGGCTGCGCCGGGAATATCGCATATAACCTGTCCCTCCTTGGGAGTGCGTCGCTGCCAATGGGCACCGTCGGCACGGATTTCGAGACCTATGCGCGCTGGATGGAGCAGTGTGGCATCTCGCGGCGGCACGTGCTCGCGATCGCGGGTACTTATACCGCGCAGGCATTTATCACGACCGACATCGACGACAATCAGATCACGGCGTTCCATCCGGGTGCCATGGGTGAGGCGCATCGTAATCGCGTCCAGGACGCTGAGGATATTGACCTCGGGATTGTGTCGCCGGATGGCCGCCAGGGGATGATTGAGCATGCAAGCCAGTTCGCCGCGGCGGGCATCCCTTTCATCTTTGACCCGGGACAGGGGCTGCCGATGTTCGATGGCACTGATCTCCTTGAGTTCATGCGGCAGGCGACCTATCTCGCGGTCAACGATTACGAAGGCCGGCTGATCGAGGAACGGACGGGCAAGCCACTCGCTGAACTTGCGCAGCTAGTGCAGGCGCTTATCGTGACAAAGGGGGCGAACGGCTCCGAGATCCATGTGGGCGGACGGCGTATCGAGATACCGCCGGCAAAGGCGCAGTCCATTGTGGACCCGACCGGCTGCGGGGACGCCTACCGCGCCGGCCTGCTCTACGCGCTTGACCGACGTTTCGACTGGGAAACGGCGGGGCGCATAGGGGCGCTGATGGGTGCGATCAAGATCGAGAGCGCCGGCACGCAGAACCATCGTTTTACCATGGAGGACTTTCGCAGCCGATACCACGCGGAGTTCGGCCGGCACTTCTAGGCGTCGATCTTCAGGAGCTCGCGATACAGTCTCTGGGTCTCCGCATTCGGGGGTCGCCCCAGAAGTTTCAGGAGCAGCTGTTCGCACCGGTGATAGGCGGCGAGGGCAGCGCTGTAGTGCTTGAGTTTACGGTGGCAGCGGATGAGTCCGCGGCAGATCTCCTCTGCCAGTGGTTCTGCCTCCATGCCGCGCTGGTACCATTCGACGGCAGTGTCCCACTGGTTCGAGTGCTCAAGCCTCTCCCCGGCGTGCCGATGTTGCCGCAGGAAACGTGCCCGCAGCCGCTCACGTGGCACGAGAACCCAGGAGGCGTCTTCCTCTGCAAGAAATTCGCCCCGGTACAGCGCGAGCAGGTCTTCTGCGGGATCGCGACGTCTCGCGGACCCACTGTCCGAGCCGCGGCTCAGGTCGTCCAGGTGCTCGAATGCCCAGACGTCCAGCCAGACGGCATCCGGGTTGAGTGAGACGCGCCCTTCTTCGAGCCGTATCGCCGTATCGTGGCGCAGCAGCCGGCGCAGTCGGTGGAGCGTAGTTGCGAACGACTGGTGCGAGGAATCCCCGTCAGCGTGTGGCCAGAGGATCGCGGAGAGCTGTTTTTCCGGCACCATGCGGCCGCCGGACGCGATCAGCAGTTTGAGAAGCTCGAGCGGCCGCATCTGCCCCTTGCCGTTTGCACGAAGCGGTTCACCGTCGATTTCAATACGAAAATGCCCGAAGGTGTAGAGCTTCACGGGCCAGGGCCAGCCATCGAGCATGGCAGACGAGCCTTCCGGAATGAAACCGCGCGCGCGGATCAAGGACGCAACGTAGTCTGTTTCGATGCCGCGGGCGAGCGCAAACCCGCAGAGTCGTGTCATGACCCGGCGCTGCCAGGCCCCCCATGCGCTGATATAGTGATGCTGTCTACCGAGCGCGAACGCCTCCTGGAGCGCACGGCCGGCAGCATCGTCGTTGCCCTGCCGCAGCGCGGAGTAGGCCTCGGCAAGCAGGCCGGTGTAGACCAGGACCTGGCTGCGCATTGCGCGCCCGAGCTGCTGTCCTGCCCGGATATGTCCGCCGGCATCGTGAAAGAAGCCGCGCTCTATCTGCACGAAACCAAGAAAGAGATGGCATAGTGCCCGCGGGAATACGCATCCGCTTTGGTTCGCGAGCGCGAGCGCCTTGCGGCCATGGTGTTCCGCGCGCCCGGAGTCGCCTGTCAGCAGATGGAACCATGAGGCCTGGTGATGGTAGTGCGAAACGTCAAGGCGTCTTTCCGGGGTCAACATCGCTTCGGCTGCCCGCAGGACCGGTATGCATCCTCTGGTGTCTTCCAGGGCAAGACGCGCATACAGCCCCTGGGCCCCGATCCGGCCGTCCAGGATGCAGAAGCCGGAAGTCCTGCTGAGTTCGAGTGCCTCTGTGACGACATCCAGGCAATGCGCAAAGCTGCCGACATGCCAGCTGTAGGCAGCGTCGAGCAGCATGAAAATCATTCTGTCCGGTATCGAGACTGTGGGCGATTGCGAGGTGCCGCGAAGCAGATCGATCAGCATGCCGCCGCTGCGGAGATCTCCCGTCCACAGGTAATATGTGAGCAGCGGGCTTGAGATGCGGACTCGCAGGTCCGGGTTGTCGGTGTTTTCGATGAGCCACGCCAGGCGGGTGGCCCAGGTGCCGATCGCGCGGTGATAGGGTTGCCGGAAAACCAGCAAAGCGACCAGTCCGCTCACGACATGCGGTTCGATGTCGCCTAATGGAAAGTCGGGGTATCGCTCCCGCAGTTCATCGAATGTCGCGAGCCAGTAGTCCGATGATCCGTATTCGTCCCAGATGAGGTAGTAGCAGTGCGCGATCCCGGCCCAGCACAGGAACTGGCCGCGCGCATTGTCCTTGGCGCGGAAAAGCGCGAACGCCTGCGCGAAATGGCGCCGAGCGGGATCAAGCGGTTGTTGCGCCACGGCGAGCCAGTAGAGCAGCCACGGGGACTGCTCCCGAAATGGTTCGGGCAGCATCATGATCCACGAGATAAGCGTCTGGGCGCGCCCCTGGCCAAGCAGGGTCGCGGCCGTGCGTTCGCACAGGCCGGACAGCGCAGACCAGTCTTGGGCATCGCGCAGCAGTGCCGCCGCGGCCTCGATCTCGCCCGCCTGCTCAAGCAGCATGGCGGCACGGGCGCGGATGTCGGCAATCTCGGCAGGTGTCAGCAGCTCCTTGGCCCGGGCGCGTAGAAATGTCCGGAACAGCCGATGATATCTATAGGTGTCCTCCTGCCCGGGATGGACCATGATGAAGTAATTGCGCCGGGTGAGGTCCGCAAGCACTGCCTGCGCCTGCGGGTTGCCGCTGAGCGCCTGCGCCATACCCGCCGTCACCTTCGGTACAAAGGCGGTTGCGAGCAGGACGTCGCGCGTTGCCGAGGGCATGGTGTCGAAGATCTCGCGCGCAAAATAATCGAACAGCGCCTGACCGGTCTGGCTGTTTGGCGCGCCCGGGCCCGGGCGGCGGTTGGCATGATCATCCATCAGCAGCGTAAGGCCTGCCGCCCAGCCGCGGGTTTCCGCGTGCAGCCGCTCGAGCGCGGAGGATGTGAGCGTGACGCGGCGTAATCGTGCGATGCCCAGTGTCTCCGTGCGCGTCATGGCCATGTCGGTGCCATCGATGATCGAGAGCCGCCGATGCACGAGCAGCCGCGCCAATGCCGCTGGGGGTTCCGCACGGCTGCAGATGATGACGCCAGTCGCACTGCCCAGGGCGTCCAGTCCGAGGGGTAGCACTTCAAGCATGGGGCTGCGCTCGGGGAGCTCATGGAGGTTGTCAAACACATACAGGCATGACGGTTTCAGCAGGGCCGACAGGGATTCGAAGAAGCGGCGTGTGAATACGGGGAGCCCGGGCAGGTACTCGGAAGTCAGTTTTGGCAGCGGGCGGCGGGACCGCGGATTTGCCCGGCGTGCCGCAAGCGCCAGATAGTGGAAAAATGTTGCCGGGTCGGCATCCCCCGCGTCGATCTGGTACCAGACGGAGGAGAGACGCCGTTCATTCAGATAACTGCTGACAAGCACTGTCTTGCCCGCGCCGGGGGGTGCCATAATCCACACCACCCCTTCCTGGCGTGCACGGTCAAGGCGCCGGAAGAGATGCGTGCGCGGGAGCACCCGCGACGGCTTGGGGGGCCTGACCTTGGCGGGGAAGGCCGTCGTGCGCATCATTCCTCCTGGCTCTCCTTGTGACGCCCGCGCCTCCATATCTGGTGGCGGCCTTGTGCTGCCGAGCGTCGGCCCTTCGATTCCGGATGCTGGCCCCAGGCCATGGACACGACGATCCCTCAAGCAAGCGGCAATGTCTGCGTATTGGGGGAACCCCGAGCCAAGCTTCTAATTTTTTAGAGGTTTGCTCTCTGCGTTCGCTGGTACGCGGACGCCCGGAGCGTGCACTCCTTGTTTTTATAGAAGCAGTGTACCCGATCTGTAACCCCGGACAAATTAGAGTGAGCGATCTGTTAAGGCTCGGTTGGGATACCGGGTGACAGGTGCCCGCGGCGATGCGTGGCAATGCTCGTCAATCCAGTTGAATATAGAGGATCCAACATGAATGTTTTATCTGCCGGTTCTGATGTTCAGCGGGGCAAGGGTCTGTTCAGTGGTCTCGCGCTGACCATGGTGCTGCTCAGTCCGCTGGCGCACGCGACCTCGTATAACTTCACGACGCTCGACGACCCCAACTCCACCGTCAACACCGCCGCCTACGGCATCAACGATAACGGAGTGATCGTTGGACATTACTACGGCCAATCCTATGGCGGTCACGATTTTTCGTAC
Source organism: Pseudomonadota bacterium (assembly GCA_021777335.1). GTDB lineage: Bacteria > Pseudomonadota > Gammaproteobacteria > Acidiferrobacterales > Acidiferrobacteraceae > JAJYDT01. The sequence goes on from JAJYDT010000003.1 coordinate 75,663, forward strand.
AGCGGCGGCAACTTCACCACCGTCTCGGTTCCGGGAGATCAATACGAGGGTGCGGGCGGCGACGAGGGTGTAGGGATCAACAACAGCGGCCAGATCGCCGGAACCTATGTGGACAGCTCGGGATATATGCACGGCTTCCTGGATTCCGCGGGCACCTTCACCACGATTGACGCGCCGGGTGTCATCGGAAATACCCAGGTCGGCGGCATCAACAACAACGGGCAGATTGTCGGTTCCTATTACGCAAACGGTTCCAAGCATGGCTTTACCGACAGCAATGGAACGTTTGCCACCCTTGACGTACCCGGGGCGGCCGACACATTTGCCATGGGATCAAACATTCATGGGCAGGTGGCAGGATGGTATTTCGATGCTTCCGGAACCATGCACGGCTTTCTCGACAACAATGGTGCCTTTACGACGCTCAACGCGCCCGGGGCTTCGACCGCCAATGATTTTGGCACCATGGTTACCGGGATCAACGACCTCGGGCAGATCGTAGGCACGGTGGATCTTGCGAGCGGAGGCCAGGAGGGGTTTCTCTACAGTAATGGGGTATTCACCGCGATCACGGTGCCCGGTGCGGGTTATACCCTCGCCTACGGCATCAATAACAATGGCCAGATCGTCGGAAGCTACTGGGACGGGACGGATACCTTTACAGACCAGGGCATGCACGGATTTGTCGCGACCCCGGTCCCGGAATTGCCGATGGTGCTGCAGCTGGGGGTGGGCCTCGGCCTGCTCGGTGCCCTGTTCCGCCGCAAGGTTCGAAAACCGTTCTGACCATGGGGCGCGGAGTCGCCTCGAACCTCAGCCGATACGGTGTGCCGACCGGGCGATGAACGCGTCTTCTTGTGAACTGCAGCCGTCCGCTTGAACAGCGCAGCCCGCCAGCCTGCGCTGGCAGGCTGGTGGGCCCCGTTTCCTGCTGTCAAGGTCGGACCTACATGATGTGGAGTTGGGGCTGGCGTGGATTGAGCACCCGCACGGTTGCATGGTCCCATCGATACGCTTGGGCTAATGCAGGACCTTGCCCTGGCTCAGGAGATAGCCTGCGCTGGCCAAAGCCACGACACCCAGGATGATGATAAGAACGGCGGAGACGTGATTGATCCTGGTGAGGATCCGCGCATGGACCCGCGTGTGCAGTCTTGCCGTGGCAAGGCTGACGGTTGTCCACCAGAGCAGGCAACCACAGAAAATTCCGCCAATTGTGAAAAGCAGATGCGCGGAGCTCGCCTTGTCCAGCCGCAATGCCGTAAATACGACGATAAAGAAGAGAATCGTCAGCGGATTGGCCAGGGTTAGCAGTACCGATGAAACGTAATTCCACGTCAAACCACGACCACTGTATCGATGGGTCGGAGTTTGACGTACCGGGCGAAAGGCGACCGCGCGCACGCCGAACCATAAACACAGGATGCCCGCACCCAGATAGATCCAGAAACGAGCACTGGTCAGGAAGCGGGAAACCGCATGCAGGCCAAGGCCTGCCAGCGCTCCATAACAGGCATCCATGGTCGCTGCGCCTGCGCCCGTCACGATACCTGCAAATCGTCCTTGCGTCAGGGTTCGCTGAATGGTCAGCAGACCGACAGGCCCTATCGGGAGGGATATAACCATACCGACGATAAGCCCAATCAGAAACGGTTCCATGTTACCCCTGAAGGTGCCATCCCGCTCTGGACGGCATTGTGTTGCCGGAGCAATGCCTGCAGGTACGCTTGTTTCGGCATGGCACCCACGGGATCCGGGTGCGGACGCTGCGAAACGGGTGCCCCGATAGCTCACGGATCCGCCTGGATGGCGCTTGTTTGCAGTCCCGGTGGGCGCCGGCATCCGGGTGGTGCGAATTCAATAATGATGGCACGCGGGGGCCCAGTGAGAGACAAAGCGACGGTGACAACTCGTGCCGGGGAAGCCCGACCGCAACCCTGGGCGGCTCATGCGGGCAGCGTGTCCCGCTCACCGCAGAGACGCAGGATCTCGGTGCGGGCGATATCGCGTAATGTGAGCGCCGCGGGCCAATCGATTCCATTCGGTATGATCGGCGGGCAGATCGTGACAGAGATTGCACCGTAGCGCGGCAGCCACGTCTGATCGCGGAGCACGGACCGGCTGCCACGAATGGCGACGGGCACCAGCGGTACGCCAGCCTGTGCGGCGGTGACAAAGGCGCCCATATGAAATGGCAGCAATCCCGGCGAAGGGCGAAAAGTGCCTTCCGGAAAAAAAATCACCGATTGGCCGGCGCGCACGGTGTGCAGGAATTGCTTCGTGCTGCCCGCGTTGTTGTCCGCTCGGACCCGCTCCACGAATTGGGTCCCGATATGCTTCAGATACAAAGAGGTGACGAGATTGGTCTCGAGGTCCCCCTTGGCCACAAAACTAAAGGGTGTCCGAAGCGCAGCGATCAGCAGGATGCCGTCCAGATAACTCGCGTGATTCACCGCCAATACGCAGGGTGTATCAATGGGCAGATTATCCTTGCCCTGAATGTCAAATCGGATCCCTGACAGGCGTACAAACAGCTGTGCCATGCCATGGCTTATGCGCCAGCCCCAGGCCGGGCGCGGCGCCAGTGCGGTCATGGCCCACGTGAGAGGGGCCAATGCAGAAAACAAAAGCCATACGTAAACCGCATAGAACATCCTGGTGACAAAATGCCCGAAGCGACCTATCTGCAGCACCGCGCCTGCCCAGGCCAGGCGGCCGAACTGCCGCCACGCGCCGTGCATCACGCGACCCACAGCAGCCCGTTTTTCATAACGTATGCGGTTTTCCACACGGCGTATCTTGCCGCTTGATGTTTTGAGTACGGTATGCGGCGCTGCCAGCACAACGTCGTCCGGTGGTTCTCCGAGCAGTTCGAGTACCCGGGCGCGGGTTGCTTGGCGCAGTTTCTCGCGCACGTCAGGGGCTTTCTCACGGGTCTCTGCCAGCACGACCAGACGATCCGTACCGGAGACCGGATCAGGGCTGCCAAACACCGCGACACACCCGTTGCGGATACCGGGGATGGCGCCCACCGCCTCTTCGATCTCGTATGGGTAGAGGTTGCGGCCGGCACGGATGATGATGTCCTTGTCGCGGCCGGTCAGAAATACGTCGCCGTCGGCCATGTAGGCCAAATCTCCGGACTTGAGCCATGCTCCATCAAACAATCGCGCGCTTTCTGCGGGGTTATGGAAATAGCCCTGGGTCGCGGATGGGCCGCGAAACTCAAGATGACCCTCCTCGCGCTCGCCAAGCTCGTGTCCGGCGGCATCCACGATGCGGATCCGATGGCCTGGCAGAGGTTGTCCGCAGGCGATGAACTGCAGAACGTTATCGTCGTCCGTATCTGCCGGCACGGCACGGCCGCCGTGCTGGAATGGCGCACGCTTGACCCGGTGGATGATGGGGCCACGTTCCGGAGGAGGCATGGCCAGCCCCACGCTGCATTCAGCCAGCCCATAAACGGGCGCAATGGCCTGTGGGCGCAGGCCATAGGCGCCAAAGCGCTGCTGGAAACGCGTGATCGCATCCACGCGAATCGGCTCGGCGCCATTGAAAGCCAGACGCCAGGAACCGAGATCAAGCCCTTGAATGGCATCGTCACCAATCTTGCGTAGACACAATTCATAGGCAAAGTTCGGCGCGGCGGATAGGGTGCCGTGGTAACGGTGGATTGCCCATAGCCAGCGCTCCGGGTGCGCCAGGAACGCGAGGGGCGACATGATCACGAGCGGCATCGCGTGATACAGGCTGCCTAACCACGCCCCGATGAGCCCCATATCGTGATACAGGGGCAGCCAGCTCACAAACACATCGGTGGAATCCGCGTGCGCCGCCTGGCCCATGGCGCGGATGTTGGCAAGCAAATTGGCGTGGGTCAGCATGACCCCTTTCGGCGCGCCGGTGCTGCCGGATGTGTACTGCAGGAAAGCAATATCTTCCGGTTTCGCGACCCGCATGGAAAGCGGTGCGCCTGATTTTGTCACCTCCGGTACCGTGATTACGCTCCGTAATCCCGGGACCCCCGATTTCAGCAGCTGCGCGGCAGCCTTGGCTTCCGACACCGTTATCAGCAGGGACACAAGCGCGTTGTTCAGGATCCCCGTGTGCCGGCGCAGATGGTCTTCGATCTGTGACAGGCGTACTGGCGGATAGATGGGAACAGGAATGCCTCCGGCCAGGAGCACTCCGTAGAAGCTGTAAAAATAGTCGTGGCCGGTCGGCAGCATGATCGCCACGGTTTGTCCGGGTAGCAGCCCGAGCCGCTGGAGACCTGCCGCGACACCTTCCGCCCCCTGTCGCAACGCTGCATAGCTGAGCTTTTCTCCGGTTTCCGCAAAGATGATATGCGTACGGTGTGGGTGGGCTGCGACATGCTGGTCCAGTCCCTCGATGAGTGTCGACGCATCGTCGATCGCCGCGCACGATGAATCGGTCTTTGCTTCACTGATCGGTGCGGCTGTCACCGGGGCGGACGGGATATGCGTCTTCAGAACCGAATTCAGCAGGTCCCGGGGTGTTTCCGCTGTTGCAAGCACCTGCTCCGGCAGGCTCGTTCCAAAGGTGCGTTCGATACGGAACAACAGTTCCATTCTTCCCAGGCTGTCAAGTCCGAGGTCGCGGTCCAGGGAACTGTCCAGGGTGACGACGGCCATGCCGTTGGCCGATGGGCGCAACTCGGCGACAAGCTCCTTCAGTATGCCCAAAAGCGCCCGACTCGAAACATCCGTATCGGTGTTCATGCGATGATCTACGATAAGCAACTCATGGCGCTTGTATTGTACGGCTTTAGACCTGACCCGGCCTATGGCAAATGCAGGATAACGCGTAGTGCGCGGCCTCCCTGTCTCTTTTGGGCTGAAACCCACGCGCTACGCTGCTGAGCGAACCTGTTTCCAATGAGTCCCCTTCGCTCATCGCAGTCGAGGCCCTGGTGCTCGCGCCTTGCGCCCCCGGATGCCTCCGGCAAGGGGGTCCCCGAGGCGCCGGTTGCACAGCGGCACCATGGCCACGACGGTGTGCGGCTAAATTGGTACGGGTGCCGGACGCAGGCCCCGGTCCAATGTTTGTGCCCGCGAGGTGTACCCTATCTGTCATTGGTGATGCGCTAATATTTGTCCATGGGCGTCACCCCGGGGGGCGTGGTGTCCATCCCGCAGGCCGGCGGGACCTCCGGCCACCACCATTCAGGGACAACATAACCTTTACAGGGGGAGATTGCATGCGGTATCAAAAGAAACTGTTAATGGGTATGGCCTTGCTCGCGGTGAGCGCCGTGGCTCAGGCGGCGCCCGTGATGCGGCCCGGAGAATGGAAGATCACCACCCGGACGACGATACCCGGTGTCGCGATCCCGGCGCGATCGATGACGCAGACCATCTGCTACACGCCCAAAGCGCTCGCCAATCTGCGGAACTGGGCTTCCCGGGCCTCAGGTGCTCATCATGCCTCCGCATGTAAACGGGTGGCGTTCCATGTCTCAGGCAACACGGCCACTTGGACGACACGCTGTGGTGGCCCGCATCCTGAGGTCAGCACGGGCCGTGTGAGCTATCAGGCCAATACCTATCAAGGGACCCTCAAGATGGGCATGCCCAATCCGCAGGGTGGCCAGATGAACCTGGTTGAGCACTTTACGGGTCGGCGCATCGGGCCGTGCCGGTAACGTATGGAAACGGCGCGCGATCGCTACCCGCGTGGCACTGCCCTGTGGGGGCGTGTGTGGCTGGCGAATCTTTCGGGCCGGTAGTCCTGGCTTCCGGTAAGCTCGGCTGTGCCTGCCGGTTTATGGAAAGCCCGTGTCAGGTGCTGCCGCGTATCGTCTCATAACCTTCGGAGAGCCAGAGATCGATGCCTCCGGCGAGACTTGTGACATCCTGAAACCCCATCTGCATCAGGGTATCAGCGGCCAGCGCGCTGCGTCCGCCGGTCTGACAATAGAGCACGACCGAGCGGTTGCGTGCCTCGCAGAGCACATCGACCCGGTGCCGGTAAGCCGGATCGGCGGCGCCCTCGATTGTGCCCCGGGGGATCAGTACCGCCCCCGGCAGATGCCGCCGTTCGTATTCGGCGGCTTCGCGCACGTCGATCAGCAGGAAGTCCTCATTCCGCTCGCGTCGCTCGCGCAGTTCATCCGCCGAGATCTCGCGGATCCGCGCGCGCGCTTCAGCAACAAAATCTTTGATGCCCTTGGCCATTGCGGGTACCCCGAAAAAATTGCCGGGACTACCTTAGGGTGGGCTCAAGACGCGGTCAAGCGTTGCCTGATCCGCAATCGGAGGGCCGCACTCGTGACCCCGGCAGACGTAGGCCACGGGGTGGCCTGCGGGCGGCAGGTGCGCGAGCGTTCCGGTGAGATCCCTGGCACTGTTTGGCAGCAGCAGGAATACCCGGTTCGGACGGTATCCCTGGGTCCGCGCGGCCAGGGCTCCGAGCGCTGCGTCCGGACCGCGCAGCACCACGACCTCGGGGGGGTTGATGAGTTCCTCAAGCACGTTCAGCAGCGTGCCGTAGGCTGCCGGGTAGCGTTCGGCCGCCGGGAAGAAGGTCTCGACGGTGCGTTTGCCCGACGCGAGGTAGTCCGCGCGTCCCAGCAGATGGCCAAGCCGCAGCAGTGCCCCGGCGGCCATCGCATTGCCCGCAGGCATGGCTTCGTCGGCCCCGGGTTTCGGGCGATAAAGGAGTCGTTCGTGATCCTCGGACGTGAAATAGAAGCCGCCGGAAGACTCATCCTCAAAGTGTTCAATGAGCGCATCCGCAAGTGTGATGAGAAACGAAAGGTCACCGTCGCGCCAGCGCGCGGCGAGCAGGGCAAGGCCGCCTGCCAGCAGGAACGCGTAATCGTCCAGATAGGCGTTCAGGCGTGCGTGCCCCTCTTTCGTCACGGCGAGCAGCCGCTCTCCCGTCCAAAGATGTGTCCGTACGAAATCGAAGGCCCGCTCCGCCGACGCGACGAACGTGGGCTCCCCGAGGACCCGCCCGGCGTGCGCCATTCCCTTGATCATGAGGCCGTTCCATGAGGTCAGGATCTTTTCGTCGCGCGCTGGCCGGACGCGCTGCGCACGCGCTGCGCCAAGTGCCGCGTGCGCCGTGGCGAGCTGTGTCGTGACGACGGACGGCGCCCGGCCGAGCGCCTTGGCTACCTCGGCTTCGGTCTGCGCGATCTGCAGATGCCAGCGCCCCTCGAAGTTTGGTGGCAGATCGAGACCAAAATGGTGTTCCGCCGCTTCGAACTCAGGCCCCGGGAGCAGGCGCCGAACCTCTTCCCGGTCGAATACGTAGAATCGCCCCTCGTGGCCCTCGCTGTCCGCATCGAGCGTTGCGTAATAGCCTCCCTCCGGCCCCTGCATCTCGCGCATTACCCAGGCGGCGGTGTCCTGGGCGACCTTCCGGTAGGTGGTCTCGCCGGTGGCAATAGCGGCATCGGCGTATATCTCGAGCAGTGGCCCGTTGTCGTACAGCATCTTTTCGAAGTGCGGGATCTCCCAGCGTTCGTCCACCGAGTAGCGGTAAAAGCCGCCACCGATCTGGTCGAACAAACCGCCGCGCGCCATCGCCGTGAGGGTGTGACTCGCCATTGTCAGCGCAACCTGATCGGCGGGAGCGGCCGCAGCGGCGCGCAGGCAGCGATCGATGCTGGTCGGGTGCGGGAATTTCGGTGCCGTCCCGAAACCTCCGTACACCGGGTCGAACTGCTCCTCAAGCATGGTTCGGGCGCGCACTAGCGGCGCTGAGGAGAGCGTGGCTGAGGCCGTATCCCGGTCGATTCCGGCAAGTGCGTCGCGCACCGAGGCGTTCTGTTCATCAAGCGCCCCCTGATGTGCGCGGTAGTAGTCGGCAACACGCTCGAGCAGGTCCGGGAATGCGGGCAGGCCGTGGCGCGCGTCTCCTGGAAAATAGGTGCCTCCGAAGAACGGTACATGGTCGTCCGGTGTCAGAAACATGGTGAGCGGCCAGCCGCCGGGGCGGCGCAGCAGCAGTTGATGCGCCGTCTGGTAGATCCGGTCGAGGTCCGGGCGTTCCTCGCGATCAACCTTGATGCAAACGAAATGCCGGTTCATGATGGCGGCTACCGCCTCGTTTTCAAACGACTCCTGCTCCATCACATGGCACCAGTGGCAGGCGGAATACCCGATCGAGAGCAGGATCGGCAGGTTCTCGCGCCGGGCGCGCGCAAGCGCCTCCTGGCCCCAGGGGTACAAGTCGACCGGATTATGCGCGTGCTGGAGCAGGTAGGGGCTTGTCTCGTGTGCAAGCCGGTTCTGATGGGTCGGGGTGTCCATGCCCGAAGTCTACCCTTTTTCGGGGTTGTAGCACCTCCCCGATGAGACCCCATGCCGCCGGGGAGATGCACGGCGCGGACGTTTTCTGGTGAGGCGTGCGCGTGCGCAGTATCATGAACATATCCCACGCCCAGGAGGGTCATGACGATGGCCGACACCAGCCCCAGTACCGTGATTGATGCCCGCGGCAGCTATTGCCCCGGGCCGCTGATGGAACTCATCGCGCAGATCAAGCTGGCTCGGATCGGGGACATCCTCGAGGTATGGGCCACGGACGAAGGCTCGGCCAAGGACATTCCACAATGGGCCCGGAAGGTCGGGCATGAGTATCTCGGTACCGAAACGGTGGACCGGGAGTGGCACGTCCGAGTGCGCAAATCAAAGTAGCCTGAGCGGTTTTGGCGTGTCGGGTATGGAAAAAGGAGGTGGGTTATGAAGATTCTTGTCGTGGGTGGAGGCATGGGGGGGACGATTGTCGCCAACAATCTCGCGCGGCGGTTGCAGCGCGAACTGCGCGCCGGGCAGGCGCACATCCACATGCTGTCGGCATCCGAGCGACACATGTACCAGCCGGGACTGTTGTACGTCGCCATTGGCCGCATGCTGCCCGATGAACTCTATCGTGACCAGCGGTCGCTGCTGGATCCGGCGATCACCTTCGAGGTGGATCCGGTGGAGGAGTTCCGGTTCGACCGCAACCAGGTCCGCAGCAAGTCCGGGCGCACGCATGAGTATGACGCGATCATCATATCGACCGGCTCGCGGATCGCTCCGGAGGCTATCCCCGGCCTGGCCGAACACAGCGAGATCTTCTATACGGAGGAAGGCGCGCTCAAGCTGTTCAAGCGCCTGAGCGGATTCAGCGGGGGGCGTATCGTGGTAGCTGTCGGTGTACCACACAAATGCCCGATGGCACCGCTTGAGATCACATTCATGCTGCACGATTACCTGAAGACCCGCGGGATTCTGGACAAGACGCAGCTCCATTACACCTATCCGATCGGCAGGGTGCACAGCCTCGAGAATGTGGCCAAGTGGGCGACGCCGGAGTTCGACCGGCTTGGCATCACGTACGAGACACTGTTCAACATGAAAGAGGCAAAGGCGGGCGTGTTGCTGAGCGAGGAGGGCAGCGAGGCCGCGTTTGATCTGCTCATCGCGATCCCGCCGCACCGGGGCATGGAGGTGATCGAGCGCAACAAGCTCGGACAGGGCGGATGGATCCCGACGAACCGGCACACACTGCAGATGGAAGGGGCTCACCGCAATGTCTACGTGCTCGGCGATACGACGAATCTGCCGATCAGCAAGGCCGGGTCGACTGCGCACTTTGAAGCCGAGGTGGTTGCGGAGAATATCGTCGCGGAATGGAAGATTGGCGGGCCCGTCCGGCAGTATGACGGGAAGGTATTCTGTTTTATCGAGGCGTCCGACAACAGGGCGACCTACGCGATGTTCAACTACAACCAGCCGCCGCAGCCGAGAGCCCCGACACAGTCCGTCCACTGGTTCAAGACCGCCTACAATCGCCTGTACTGGGCGAGCGCGCGCGGCCTGCTCTGAAGAGGGCTGCGAAATGGGCGATCAACACGATAATGACCAGTCCCTGGCGGAGGCGCACGAGCTCCTGGGCCTCTGGCGCAGCGCCAAAGACTCCCTATCAGATGATGTCGTAAATCGTCTCGGTGCGCTCGTCACCGACGGCCTGGATCTGTTCGACCGCATCAATCGCGCTGATCTCGGCCGGATGATCCCGGTGCTGAGAGCGCTGCTCGACAATGGCGACCTTGAGCGCATGGCCGGCCTTGTGCGTCTCATCGGGTCGGCACAGGACGCGCTTTCAGACGACGTCGTCGCGCGTCTCGGCACGCTCGTCTCCGAGGGGCTGATGCTCGTCGAGCGGTTGCTGCAGACGGGTGTTGGCGACGCTGTGCTTGGGGCGCTTGCAGAGGCCCGGGCGGAGCAGGCGGAGAGGCCGCACGCGCGCGGAGGGATCGGCGGGCTATGGGAGGTCCTGAAGACGCCCGAGGTTCAGGAGGCGTTGCGTTTCTTCGCGTTATTCAGCGCGCACCTGCATCGGCGCCTCGAAACCTGATGGCGCTTCCTGCACTGCGCCTGAGGCGCCACGAAGACCGGCGCATCCGGCTCGGTCATCCTTGGGTGTTCAGCAACGAAGTCGATACCGATGCCACGCCGCTCGGAGCCTTTGAGCCCGGCCAGCCCGCGGTCGTGCAGTCCGCCACGGGTGACGTACTTGGCAGTGTTTATGTAAATCCCGCATCGCTCATCTGCGCACGCATCGTGAGTCCGCGACCGGACCAGCCGCTCGACGCATCAGTGCTCGAGCGCCGCTTGGCCGCCGCACTCCGCTTGCGGGAGTCGCTGTTCAGTACACCCTATTACCGGCTTGCATTTGCCGAGAGCGATGCCCTTCCAGGCCTCGTGGTGGACCGCTACGGTGCGCAACTCGTTGTCCAGATCACGACCGCCGGCATGGAGCGGCTTAAGGATGATGTGGTGGCCGTGCTTGCGCGTCTGCTCGCACCCAAGGGCATTCTGTTGCGTAACGACCTGCCGCTTCGGGCGCTCGAGGGTCTGTCACAGTATGTCGCGGTAGCTCATGGCGAAGTGCCGGAGGAGACCGGGATTGTCGAAAACGGGTGTCATTTTTCAGTACCGCTCTTGACCGGCCAGAAGACCGGCTGGTTCTTTGACCAGCGTGCCAACCGGGAGCGCATGACGCGTTATGTGCGCGGATTGCGCGTGCTTGACCTTTTCAGCTACCTCGGCAGCTGGGGTGTGATGGCCGCACGCGCAGGGGCGACGGACGTGCTCTGCGTGGACACGTCCGCTTCAGCCACCGCGCAGATCGAACGACATGCCCAGAACAACGGTGTCGCGCATCAGGTCGGCATAATGACAGCCGATGTGTTCGATGCCCTGAGGAAACTGCGCGCACAGGAACAGCGGTTTGACGTGATCATCCTTGATCCCCCGGCCTTCATCCGCCGGCGAAAGGACGTCACCGAAGGTGTTGCCGCCTACCGCAGGCTCAATCAGGCAGCGCTCGCGGTACTCGCGGACGATGGCCTCGTGATCTCGTCGTCCTGCTCCTATCACCTGCATCGCGAGACCCTGCACGATATTATTGCAAAAGCCGCGCGGCGCGCGGGCCGTTTCCTTCAGATCCTTGAGGAAGGCCAACAGGCGCCGGACCATCCGGTGCACCCGGCCTTGCCCGAGAGTGCTTATCTGAAAACCGTATTTGCGCGCATGCGTCCACCGGTCTGACACGTAGCGCAGGTCTTCAAAGTTATTCATAATGGCGGCCATGCTCTACGCTCCCAACATCAATCCGATCGCCCTGAAGCTTGGTCCCCTCGAGATCCATTGGTACGGCATCATGTACGTGCTCGCGTTCATCGCGATATGGATCCTTGGATCCCGGCGCGTGCGTGAACCCAATTCCGGATGGACCGAAGAGCAGTTTGCGGATGCCATCTTTTACGGTGCGCTCGGAGTCATTCTCGGGGGGCGCATCGGGTATATCCTGTTTTACAATCTGCCGTACTACATCGCACACCCGCTCAACATGGTCAAGGTATGGCAGGGTGGCATGTCGTTTCATGGCGGTCTGATCGGCGTGGTGACGGCCCTGTGGTTCTTTGCGAGACGCTATGACAAACGTCTGCTCGGCGTGACGGATTTCATCGCACCCTGGGTACCAATCGGGCTCGGCGCCGGGCGCATTGGCAACTTCATCAATCAGGAACTCTGGGGCCGCCCGACGACGTTGCCCTGGGGCATGATCTTTCGCAATGCTGGCAATATCCCGAGACAGCCTTCGCAACTCTACGAATTCGCGCTTGAGGGTGTGGTGCTGTTCTTTATTCTCCGCGCGTACGCGAAGAAGCCGCGGCCGGTCGGCGCCATATCGGCCGTGTTTCTGATCGGTTACGGTGTGTTCCGGTTTCTGGTCGAATTCACGCGCGCGCCCGACCCGCAGCTCGGTTTCGTACTCGGTCCGTTCACGATGGGGCAGGTCTTGAGCGCTCCCATGGTCGTCATCGGCATCGCGTTGCTCGCATATGTTTATAAAAAGGCGGCGCCCGCAAGCGGCCAGGATCCAAACGGCTAGAGGTCAGTATATTAGCAATAATTGATATTAGTCAGAATGGTCACCTGTCAACCGGGGTAACAATTAAGACCTGTGGTGAAAAAACAGGCTCGCGTGGGGAGGGAGGGGTGATGCGATCGTATCGAGTTCTGGCGGTAACGTGCGGGGTTTTGTTCGGCCTGTGGTCGCTTCAGGCGCAGGCTGTTCCCAGTTTTGCGCGGCAGACTGGCATGCCCTGCGAGGTATGTCACACGGTATTCCCCGAACTGACGCCCTTCGGGCGCCTGTTCAAACTCAATGGGTATACCCTGACGGGCCTGCCGCAGATCGAGGCGGGGCAGGGAAAGGCCCTCAAGATCAATGCAAGCCCGCCGCTTTCCGCCGCGATCCAGGTCGCCTTGTCCCACGAAAACAAGCGTCCGCCAGCCTATCAGAATAACAACGTCGAATTTCCGCGGCAGATGAGTCTCTTCTATGCGGGTGAGATCTCTCCGCACATGGGAGCGTTCATGCAGTGGACCTATGAGCAGAGGAGCGCCGGGTCGAGTTTCCAATGGGACAATACGGATATCCGGTACGCCAATCATTTCACCCTGTGGGGTCAGGATCAGCTCTACGGCCTGACGCTCAACAATAACCCGTCGGTCGAGGACGTATGGAACGATACGCCGGCCTGGGGCTATCCCTGGATCCACTCCGGTGAGGAGCCATACGACCGCGTTGTCAATGGGGCCCCGGCCGCGCCGAGTCTGATGCTGGATAACCTGGGTCAAAACGTCGCCGGTCTCGGCGCCTACACGCTGCTCGACAATGAATGGTATGCCGATGTGTCTTTCTACCGGACGGCGATCCAGGGGAACCTGATGGAGCCCGTCGGGGCCGGGGGTGGTGCCCTCGCGGGCACGCTTGACAGCATCAACGGGGTCGCGCCTTACTGGCGTCTGGCATGGCAGCACCAGTTTGATGATTCATACCTCGAGATCGGCACCCTCGGGATGCAGACCCAGGGCCTCGATATCCTGCATAACAGCGACACTTACACCGATATCGGTGTCGATAGCCAGTACGAGCTTCCGGTCAGGGCAGACCTCCTCGCAGTGCATGTGTTGTACCTTGAGGAACATCAGGCGTATGGCGCGACGGCAGCCAACGGGGCTATCCCCGTGAACTCGAATGATCATCTGGCCGACGCGCATATCGACGCTGTATGGCACTTTCGTCACATGGCTGAGACAGCGATTGCCTATGACCGGTGGTCCGGCACCAACGATACGGGCCTGTACGCCTGGAGCAACAACCCGGAGGGTAGTCCCGATACCGACTACTGGACGGCCGAGGTCGCATATCTGCCTTGGGAAAACACGAAATTCGGTGTGCAGTATCGGATGTACACAAGGTATGTGGGTTCCACAGTGAATGTCTCAAACGACAACTACACCTTTCTGTATGCTTGGCTCGTGTGGTAGGCTTTAAACGGGACTCGCGAGGATCCAGGCGGGTGGCAAAAAGGGGGATCGCCTATGTGGACGAAAACGAAGTTCGTGGTGTCGCTTGCTGGGTGTGTGCTTGCGCTCTCGACCCTTGCGATGGCCGCGCCCAAACCCGCGCCGATACCGACGCAGGTCACGGTCAGGATCCGGCATGAACCTGGCTTCTACGTACGCGAACACGGTACGGCGGTGCTGACGTCAGAGAAGGGTGGTACCGAGGTCGTTGTGCATCTCATCGGAGTGCCGAGGGGCGCGCTGGAGCCGATGCACATCCACCGCGGCCACTGCGGCCATATCAACCCGATCCCGACCTGGCCGCTCACGTCGCTCACCTCGTCCGGCGTGTCCAAAACGTTTGTGAAGGCGCCGCTGACGAAGATCGCTTCCGGCAAGTATGCGATCAATGTCCACAAGAGCATACCCGAAATGGCCGTCTACGTTGCCTGCGGCAATATTAAAAATATCGACAAGTAGGGGCCGGATAAGCGCGCGGATGACGGCCGCGCGTGTTTCCGGATCCCGGATTACCAGTCTCTAGCGTACCCACAGGGTCTTGATGTTCACAAACTCACGGATACCGTGCGCTGAGAGTTCGCGCCCGTAACCCGATGCCTTGATCCCCCCGAATGGCAGGCGGGGGTCGCTCTTGACGAGACCATTGACGAATGCCGAGCCGCACTCGACGCAACGGGCGAACGCCTCGGCGCGGGCGGTGTCCCGGCTCCAGATGCTCGCCCCGAGACCATAGGGGCTGTCGTTCGCGATCCTCAGGGCGTCCGCCTCGTCGCGGGCACGGATGATGATCGCCACGGGCCCGAACAGTTCTTCGCGGTAGGCCCGCATGTTGGGTTGCACGCCTTCAAGGACGGTAGCCGGGTAAAAATACCCGGGTCCAGGCAGGGGCGTGCCGCCGATCAGCACGCGCGCTCCCTTGCCAGCCGCGTCGTCGACCTGGTGCTGCAGGGCTTCCCGCAGATCGTTGCGCGCGAGCGGTCCGATCATCGTCTCCTCGCGCATCGGATCCCCCACGGAAAGCGCCTTGGCGCCCGTGACCAGCCGTTCGACGAACGCGTCTGCGACGTCGTCGACCACGATGAACCGCTTCGCCGCGATACAGCTCTGTCCGCTGTTCAGAAAGCGCGAGGCGACTCCGATGCGGGCCGCAAGATCGAGATCGGCGTCTGCGAGCACCACGAACGCATCGGATCCTCCTAGCTCAAGTACGCTCTTCTTGAGATGCGCACCCGCGCTGGCGGCGACTTTGCGGCCCGCTGTTTCGCTGCCGGTCAAGGTGACGGCGCGCACGCGGCTATCGCCGATCAGCGGTTCCACGCGGCCTGCAGAGACCAGCAGACATTGGAATACGCCTGGAGGTGCGCCAGCCTTGGCCCACACCTCTTCGATCGCCAGGCTGCATTGGGGGACGTTTGAGGCGAGTTTCACGAGCCCGACATTGCCCGCCACGAGCGCAGGCGCCGCGAACCGGAATACCTGCCAGAACGGGAAATTCCAGGGCATGACCGCGAGCACCAGCCCAAGGGGCTGATAGGCGATGAGGCTGCGTGTGGCGTCACTCGCGACCGGTTCATCGGCAAGGAGCTGCGCACCGTGGTCGGCATAGAATGCGCAGCCGAGGGCACATTTCTCCACTTCGCCAAGGGATTCTCGTATGGGTTTCCCCATCTCGAGCGTGATCAGTTCCGCATATCCGCGCGCTCCGTCACGCAGTACCGCAGCCGCTTTCCTGAGCACTGCGGCGCGCGTGGCAAACGGGGTGCGTGCCCAAGTGCCTGCGGCCCGGTCGGCCTTGACGAGCGCCGACTCGACCTCCTCGTCGCTCCATTCGGTGAACTGTTGCACGCATTTTCCGGTTACCGGGTTGACAGTTGCAATCATCATGTTTATACCGTTGTCACGGGGGACCTATACGAAGAGTTTTCCCCTTCAGTATACAATGAGACGTTCGAAGGTATTCCTTGCGGTTCTGTGGCTGCTGCTGACGGCCGGTACCGCCGTGGCGGCCGTCCCCGGCCTTGCGCGTGAGCGTACCGATTACCTGACGGCGTTGCGCGACCTGAAGGCGGGACGTGACACCGCTTTCCTGGAGCTCCTCCACCGCGAGCGTTCTTATGTCCTTTATCCGTATCTCCAGTACCACTATCTCAATGCGCGCCTGAGCTACGTGTCTCCCGGCGCGATCGAGACGTTTCTGCAGAAGTATCGTGGCACCCCCATCGCGCAACGCCTCAGGCGGCATTATCTCCGCGTCCTGGCCGATCGCCATGCATGGGGGGCCTTTCTTGCCGCGTATCGGCCGGTCGACGCCACGCCTCGCCTGAGGTGCCTCCATTGGGATCAGGAATGGCGGCGCACCGCCAATCATCAGCTGTTGAGTCGCCGGATCGCGCGTTTCTGGAGTCAGGGAACCCCGCTACCGGGTGTCTGCCGCGGATTCTTCCAGGCCTGGCTCGGGGCACAGCCCAATCGTATCCCGCTCGTATGGGCACGTATCCGCGCGGCCATGCGGGCAGGCAACCTTTCGGTCGCACAGCATCTGCGGCCCTGGCTTTCGGTCCAAGACCGGACTTGGGTGAACCGGTGGGTTTTTACCTATCTCCACCCGGTCAGGGCGCTGACAGTAATCCGTTACCCGGTGCACAGCCTGGTCGCCCGCGAGATCATTCGCAGCGGGGTGATTCAGCTCGGCTATCGCGATCCGGCGGTAGCGATGTCGCAATGGCTGCGGTTGCGTCGCCAGTACACGTTTTTTGGAGAGGACAATAATACCGTACTGAGGTACCTTGGTGTGCTTGCCGCCCAGGAC
>JAJYDT010000111.1 GCA_021777335.1 Pseudomonadota bacterium
AGATGTTCTTGTACTGTTTCGGCACCGGTTCTCGATATGACGATGCGGTGATAGCCCTCCTCTGGCGGATTTCTATTCCGTTGCGCGATAGACGATCCACGTCAATACGGCACTGATGATGACCCACAGGAACTGGTACCAGTAGAAGAAGGGAATCCCGTTGAACTCGGGCTGAAGGGAATTGTAAAACGGGACCCAGAGCACACCGATATAGGGGAAGATGAGCAACAGGTACCACAGTTTACTGCCATGCTTGGTCGATTCGTTTGTCATGCCGTAATCCCTCTTAGCTCTTACTTATTGTTGGTACTGCCTGATGAGCAATGATTCTGGCTGACGCACCTACTAGCGTACACAGCGCTGACGCTGGTTTCAAGATGATCGGGACCGTTGCTTACGCTGGCCTCATTTTAACCCGCGGGTCGAGCGTGGGCGCTGACATGCCGCACCGGGATGCCACCTTTATTTATTTACATGAAAAATCATCCGCTTGAGACACGCCGAGTTGGCGCCGCTACCTCGTTCTGCCCAGAGCACACAGGCGCGCTGAAGACGGTATGGCCGCAAGGCGAACGGGGCAACACACGCGTCGCGCCACCCATCCGCGGAAGCCGGGATCGGATCCTTTCTCCATCTCGGCTTGCCGGGGTCTAACGATAGACTCGATGATCGTGTCTGCGGTGCGCGTACGGCACCGGACCGAGGTATCTGCGGTAAGCCGCAATCCAGTCATGCGCGATCAGATACTGGGCACGGGACAGAGTAATCCGCCTGTGACACACCATCCAGTGCAACCGGTTTTCGAGCCTGTCCTTGGCGTAGCTGCCCCATCCGCCGACGACCCGATGCGGCTCGGGCCAGAGATTCCTAGGGGAGTCCGGGCTACCGCCCAGCTCGAGACTGATCAGGTGATCTTCTTCATAGTCGCCCAGCCGGCGGTCGCTGTAACCGTATTCGCGGATCTGAGCGCGCTTGAGCGCTTCAGTGTAGCGCTCCGCCGGGCGCACCGACCGGGTATAACCGCCCCGACGACAGATGGTTTCGCGCAGCGTCGTCTGTGTCACTGCGGGGTTGAGCGCTCCGGGAGTAAGTCGTGAATCGGGCAGCGCACGCGAATAGGGAAACACTACCGCGTGACGGCCTTTAGACCAGGTCACACGCTCCTGACGATGATTCCATGCACTCGCGATGACATCGCCCCGCGGCCATGCCGACCGGCTTGCCATGAGCAGCACCGACAGCACGGCGGCGCTCACCAATACGCACCAAGGTCTTTTCATCGATTTCACTCATCAGCAACGCGCGCGAACAATACCGCAGGAAATGGTTACTGACCAGATCGCGCACGGTACGCAACAGCAATAGCCACACCCGCTCCATCGTCGTCCACTTCTTAGGACGTCCTCCTTCATACCTTCGCTATGCCGCAGGACCATGCTGGCGTACATTGCTGTAGCGAAAGCCACCGGGCCGAAACGCCTCATTGCAGTCCGGCTGAACTGGGTGACTGCTTGCCGAATACAGAGGGGTCGCCATGCCCTACAACTCGATCGGAGAACTTCCCGAGTCGGTACGAAAATATCTGCCGCTGCATGCACAGGAAATCTACCGCAGCGCCTTCAACAGCGCCTGGATCAGCTACGCCAACCGGGGGCTGATGGGGCAGGAGAAGATTGCCCACCGCGTCGCCTGGGCTGCCGTGAAACGGAGCTACCGTAAGACTTCTGAAGGCTGGATCGAACGATGATGCGGGTTACGGTGGAGGAAAGCCGGCTTTGGCTTCAATCGCAGACTCGGAAATCCAGAATCCGACGGGTTTGCATCGTCAAAAATGCCCGAAGATGTAGCCCAAGAACCTGTCGCGCCTGTACTGCCATTTCGATATACGCTGCAATCGCTGCAAACACCGTGCAGCATTCTGCAGCGCCAGCTACCCGGAGAGAATCTGATCCTGATAATGACCTGCGCACCCGCCGCTGTCACGAAATCCACGTCGTGGGACGTGAACAAAATGGTCGAACAAAATCCTTGCAGGCAAAACCTGTCAACCAGAAATTCACGTGCCTGCGCATCAAGACCGTTTCCGGATTCATCCATGAACAGCACGCGGGGTTGCCAACCCATGCTGCAGTAAGCAGGAATTTCTTCCGGGTTACCAGGGACATTGCCGAAAAGCGCGTATCAAGATACGAATCGATTCCGAATCCATGCACGAGACTCGCGCTGTCCGCGTCAGGAAAGGTCTTCTTGGTCCTTGCTACGAACGGTTAAAAACCTCCAGGAATTCCTGGCCGGTCATGAAGGGGTAGACCGAACTTGAATCCGGCGCGTATGACAAATGCTGTCGGGCTGCAAGGGAATCGCCGATCAGACTGACCTGATCAATTGCCCTGCGATTGACGTAACCCGTTTGCAGTTGGTCCTTTCGAGGGTTTCTCGATGACTGATTTCGACGAAGACATCGTGACGCGACCACGATTCAACACAGCGCTGACTGCAACGACGGGTCCGGAATACCCATCGCGGAGCGGCACCATGACAGCGGGAAAGTCCCAGAGATAGCCTGTGGCTCAATCTGGCTTCCACCCTGGACCTGGATCATATTCCTTCAACTGCCGCGCGATGCGTTCCGTATCCGGTCCAAGATTCTTCTGATAAACCACGCCGTCCTGATTGACGATGAACGTCATGA
The DNA here is from genome assembly GCA_021777335.1 of Pseudomonadota bacterium. GTDB lineage: Bacteria > Pseudomonadota > Gammaproteobacteria > Acidiferrobacterales > Acidiferrobacteraceae > JAJYDT01. The sequence continues at coordinate 2,693 of JAJYDT010000111.1, forward strand.
CACCCGATACGCCGTATTGCGCCGGAAATGCCACAAGCGCGAATCCGCCTATCATATGGTTGCCGATGATGTAGTCGTGCGCCCCTCCGGGGGCGTGGGATCCCTGGCGCTTGAGGATGCGGTAGTAATAACCGTGATACGGCTCGCGCTTCGTGCGCGTCCCTGCGGTTTCATAACCCTCGTCGCGGGCAAGGGCTATAAGCGCTCCCATGGGACTGGGTTTCTCGCCGGGTCTTACTGGCCAATACAGCCCGTCATGCCGGTTCGGATGGCTTGTGAAGTGCTGCGCGTACTCGTGGATGCCGGCGCCACTTCGATCCTCATAGGAATACTCGCGTTGCGCATCGACATATGCGCGGCAGACCTTGATCGCACTCAGTTCATTGCGGCCAATGCGCCGATCGACGATCTCCTCGGCTCCAGCCACCGTGTCGAAACGCCATAAACTGCCTGCCTTTACGAGCGGTATCGGAAATGGCCAGTGGTCCTTGCCAATGACCAGAGTAATTTCGCCGCTCCGCTTCGTCACAAGGGAATGACTCTGGTCGTAGGAGGCCACGAACCTCGCGCGTCCGGTCCTGTCGGCCACCGGGTCGCCGGATTCGACAAGCGGCTTGGACTGCCGACCGAATATCGCGATCAGCTCCGCGGTGCGTCCCGAGCGGAGGGCTGCAAGGAGCGCCGCGACGGCATGCTCGGGCGACGTAAACTGTCTTTGCCCCGAGGCAGCGGCGGGCGGCGAGACCAGGCACACAAGAAGTACAGCGACGCTAAACACCGCGGCGCATCCCGATGCAGCACCGACATCACTATGCTTCCGGTTCCTCATATTGACCTACCGTCCTGCCGAAACCTCCGACAGCTCATTGCCGAGGTGATTGGTCGCCGCGGGATCGTCTCTCCCTCTGCGACCGGCCGCGCTGCGGCTCAGTCTGCCGCGGAATAGACTGGCGGCTTTGCCGCCCACGACTGGAGAATTCATGCGCTTCAGCACCGCTACGCGACCGCTGATAAATCGGTGCAGCGGGCCGTTCGATCACCGGAGGGGCGGGCCGCTCCACTCTTCCCGGCAGAACGCGCCCGAGTGGAACCAACGCCGGTTGCGGGCGGCTGGCCGGCGGCGGCTGCGGGTAGCCGCGATATTCGTAACGGCTCTGCGGTGTCCCCGGCTGCCTGCGCTCGAACCGTTCGCGTACCTGTGGGTTTCTGTAAGGGACTCCTACGCGATGCCGCAGGTTGTGTCTCCATTCACGGCCCTCGAATGCCGGATGATGGAAGCGCTCGATAAAGTAGCGATTAATCACGTTCACGCGCGGGGCATCGATGTAAATGTGATGGTGCAGCCAATCAAAGTGGTCCCATCCCCAAAATGTGTGCACGATGTAGAATCCGACGCCGAACACGATCCCGACCGACAGCGGTCCATAACCGTACCCGGGTGGTGGCAGGAAAAAGTATGGTGGATACGCGGGGTAGGGCCACGGCCCATAGACCACGCCGGGATCGTAGGCAGGCACATACAGTACATCGGCGGTGGCGGGCTCGATGTAGATCCAGCCGTCCACAACGGTGATGGTCTGCTGCGGAGTGGACACAAGCGTACCGGCGTTCATGGCTTGCCGGCGCAGCCTCTGCACTGCATTCATCACGTCGGCCTGCTGCGCGAGGAAGGCATCGCCTAGCGTCTGCATCCAGCCGAGCTGGCTGCTCATCATCAGAAGGACGGAGGGAAACGGCACCAATGCCTTCACGCTGGGATCCCAGTCGATCGGCTCCAACGCGCGCGCCAACGCATCGTTCCTGAGTAACGCATTCGACGGTTCCTGGACCCAGCGCGCTGCCTCGGCGACTTCCAGTGGATAGGTCGACGCCATAAGGATCTGCCCGAGCAACCCGTCGGGATACAGCGCAATGGGGGACAAAAGCTGATCGAGCTGTGCGGCGCTATACTGCGGGGCTGTCGTGGGTGCCGGGACCTGAGAAAACACTTGCGGCGAAACAACCCACAGCATCACCATGGCAAGGGCCGTCACAACGAGATGCCCGATACCTGGACGCATGTCTGGTCGCCTCCTGACATCCGCCGCATCGCTGCGATGTGATCCGCAGAATGGGAGAAGTCCGAACAACCTTGACAGCCATTGAACCACACTCGGCCCCGCGCGTCGAGATCGGTGCGACAGCCCATCAGACACAAATTTCGCCCAAAGACTTCTTCATCTCGCCGCCCCGAGATCGCCCACGAATTGGGTGATCCGGAATTGACTAAGGAGTTCATGTCGGTTGCTGGTTCGACGATATAAACAAAGCACACTTGTGCTCTGGATACCGCGGGTTTCCGACGTCGCTTCCAAAGCCCCGCGCTGGTTCCGGACTACGTTGTTGAGCGATGGAAACGACGGGTTATTTCGAGTACAAACGGCCTCGAAATGACGATTGCGCCAAGCCCTATGGTGATCCCGATCTGCCGGAATACTTTTCACCGAAGACACCAACCCGGTGGGACTGGACGATAGAAAAAATGGCGCCCAGCCAGGATTACACAGGTTTCGCTGGCGGTGCGGCGAAACCTCGGGTGAGGGCAGGCGGATTTTTACTGAGCAAACCACCCCTTTCTCCGTATACCGGAGAAAGGGGCGCTTGCTGCTGACTGACTGGCGGAGAGGGAGGGATTCGAACCCTCGGTACGCTTTTGACGTACACACACTTTCCAGGCGTGCTCCTTCAACCGCTCGGACACCTCTCCGGAAAAACATCCA
>JAJYDT010000112.1 GCA_021777335.1 Pseudomonadota bacterium
CACGCGCGGTCATGTTCATCTCCACGGGCGCTCATGATCTGGCGGGACCCGACTTCCACGGGTCGCGATCGGTTGAGGCAAGGTTCTGTATCGATATGCACTGCCAATAGCGGGCGCTGCAGGCGGGAGACATCTGTGGCGATCACCCCCTTTCCATCAGGGATGGGCCCTTACCAACCAAAAACCCAAGGGGTTTTCTCCGGGTTTCGTGGTGCGGATCCCGGTATTCGTGCAGGACAATACGATAACTGCCTTTAAGGAGATAGATCAATGACCATCCCTTAACTGTCCGATGATCATGGATATGCAGGACGGTTTAGCTAAGGCCAAGGAAAAACCCCTTGATTTCTCTTGCATCTCCTAAATTTCTTGGACTGCTATGAACAGCGAGATGGTGGAGCGGCGGGGGATCGAACCCCGGGCCTTCGCATTGCGAACGCGACGCTCTCCCAGCTGAGCTACCGCCCCATGCCCGAAAATAATACGTTAAAACGGCGTCGAAGGCGATACGCGGGTGTGTTGTTGCCACACCAAAGGGTCTTTATTCTGAACCTCACTTGGATCCTCCAAGACCTTCTGTCTGATCCCGCTGCGCACGCAGGCGACAGGCCGAGGTCCGACAAGGGGCGGTTGAGGCGTCGCACAAGCGATGCTGGTCAGGCCTCGTAAAAATCTAAGCGAACCGGGTCGGCGCAAGCGCGACCGACAACACGGCAACATATTGGGCGAAACTGCCTGCCAGCACAAACGCGTGCCAGACCTGATGCCCATATCGCCAGCGTTCATCACATATGAAGAAGATGATGCCGATGCTGTAGAATATACCTCCGGTCGCGAGCCAGCCCACGGCGTCCGGTGACAACGCTGTGATCAGTGGTTTCCAGGCAATCAGGACCAGCCACCCCATCAGCATGTACAGCATGAGCGAAATCTTCCGGGTACGCTGTGGGATAAATTCCTGGACAATGCCGAGAACCGCAAGTCCCCAGAGTATCCCAAAAAGAGACCAGCCCCACCCGCCTCTCAGCGGCCCGAGCACGAAGGGCGTATAAGTACCGGCAATCAGCAGATAGATCGTGACATAGTCGAGTCGGCGGAAAACGGCCCGGACACGCCCGCTCGCACCATGATAAATACCCGAGAACAGATAGAGCAGTACGAGCGTGGTGCCATAGACGCTGAAGCCCACAATGCGCCAAGGGTCGCCTGCAAGGGACGCAAGCACGATCAATACCACGCTGCCCCCGAGCGCAAACGCTGCCCCCGCCAGATGACTTACGCTATTAAAGCGTTCTCCCCGCAACATCCCTTATCCCTCCCGCGAATACTGGTATCCTACCCCGGGGCGAAGCCCCCGGCCAGATTGTTTGGCATCGGTGTACAGTCCGATCGCTTGAGTGCAAACCACGCAGAACCGCGGCATCTGAATTATGAGTACATAGAGTATATACAGGAGGAATTTTTAAGGATTGACGCAAGCCAATAATAGGCGCTTTTTTGCATCTGCTCGCGGACTGCCGGAAATGTGGCATCGTGAAGTACCCGGATCGGTGATATCCATCCCTGTGCGCCGAGTGGGCACCGCGAGTACGCACGGGTCTGAATCAGCTCCGCGACCGGGATCGCCGCACAGCACATCGCCACGCGGGTTTGCGGACCACCTGAGGGTCTAGATCGGCCCCCCCACCCGCCTTCGACACGATCTATGAGCTTTGCTCGAACTGCCTGGACATGATGGTTGAAGGCCCCTGGGAGTCCCTTTATGAGGTCGTGGCCTCAGATCTACCACCGTCGATGGCATCACCGATGTGCCGCAGATTATGATGGAGAAGGCCGCTACCCAAACACCGGTTCCTTAAAGTGGCCCTGCCCAATCGCACGATTGCGCTGGGTGACCATAGTGCGATGGAAGGGCATGAGCCGCGATTCGAACAGGGATCATGACGATGATGCGTTGGCTCATGCAGCACGCACCCGGCATGCTGGGATGGATGCTCTTAAAGCAAATTGCGGTCGCCGCCATCAGGTCTTTCCAGCTCGATCCCGCGGGCGCGACCAAGGCCACGCTCGGCGCGAATCTGCCTAAGCACGGAACTAAATTATGGGGATAAGCCGCTCGATCACCCGCCGATCCCCGCGCAGACACCGGCCCAATATTTCGTGCATATGGAATGGGGAAGCACCGAACTGGCACACCAGGGCCTTGGCAAAGTACTGATCAATTATGAGGTCCGCAAGCAGCATGACGACGGCGTTTTGGCCCACATCAATCGCGGCCCTTACTACATGTTTTTCGCATCGATGATGGAATAAGGTACATGGCGGCAACGTCGCCGGACTTTGTGCGGCCCAGAAGATGAGGGAGTATGCCGGCGACACCGTGGATATCACTGTGATCGACCGCAACCCCTACCTGCTTTTCATCCCGAATATTCCCGGGGAAGTCTTTGAGAACCGCGACCCGGCGCACAGCCTCAAAATGGATACCTATGTTGCCTGGAGTGAAATCGATGCGTATTTCATTCAAGGAGCAGTCAAAACGATAGATCCGGGGAGTCAGCGGGTGACGTATCTGCCGAACGAGCGGGACGGCTCGGCGTCTGAATCTCTTACCTACGATTACCTCGTGGTCGCCCGGGGATGCCGGTTGGCGTACGACGCCATCGAGGGATTTGCGGACTACGGACAGACGGTTTCGGACACCTAGGAGCGGAGCCCACTGACACAACACCACGATCCGCAACGCTCGTCCACACAGGGCGAATCCCCGGCCACGACGTCCGCCATCGGGGCATGCCCGGGTATGCCGCCACGGGCGACCTACCGCCCGCCGCCGTAACCCTCTCCGACCCGGATCTTACCGCGGAACACCGTGTACTGATACGCGTTGTACGCAATCATGATCGGGATGAATAATCCGACCATCGACAGCATAAAAACCAGTGTCGTCGGATCCGCGGCTGCCTGATACACCGTCAATTGACCTGGAATGATATAGGGGAACAGGGTTGCCGCCAGTCCGGCGAACGAACTGACGAAAATCAGCAAGGACCAGACGAACGGCGCCACCTCGGCACGACGCCGGAGGCTCCGGAAAAGCATCCCAAAAGAAAAGAGCGCGAGCACAACTGGCCCCGCATAGTAATATATCCCGGGCCGTGAAAACCATTTCGCGGCCACCCAGGAATACTGAAGTGGCGTATAAACCGTCACGGCGGCAGCAACGAGCAGCACCAGGACAGCGGCGATGGTCGCCCGTGGATGACAGGGAGCCTGCATGATGCCTTCGGTTTTCATGATCAGGTACGTGGCACCCAGCAGCGCGTAACCGCAGACGACACCCACAGCCACCAGACACGAGTAGGGCGTAAACCATGCCCAGGTGCCGGTCACAGGGGCACCGCTGGTACCCATGGAAAGAAGTGCTCCCAAGGCGAAGCCCTGGGCGGCGGCGGCCACAAAACTCCCGATACCGAAGGCGAGGCCCCATCCATAGGGTCGCTCCGACAGTTCGTGAAATTCGAATGCCACACCTCGCAGGATCAGGCCAAACAGCATGACGATAATCGGGATATATAGCGCCGACAGTACCATGGCATAGGCCTTCGGGAACGCCCCAAACAGTATTCCGCCAACGACGACGAGCCAGCTTTCATTAGCATCCCAGATAGCGCTGAGACTGGTCATCATCACCGCGCGTCGATCCTCGCGACCGGCAACCAGAGACAGTAGCCCGACACCTAGATCGAAACCATCGAGTACGACATAAAACACCAGGAACAGGCCGACGATCATGAACCATATCACCGCGAGCAAGTGGCTAAGGCTAGTCGGTTCCATCGGCTTCGTTCTCCATTCAATCCTTATGGACCGGGGGGTGCATCCCGCCCCCCGGTCCTGGGTGGGGTTTCCGCGTGCCCCGGGATCGCGGTCTGGAAGTCAGGTCCTGCGAGGATGATACCGCGCGCGAAATAAAGCGCTGCGATGCCGATCAGCCCGTACAACACGATGTAGCCGGACAAGGACCATAGCAGTGATCCACGCGAGATATCGCTCACGCCGGCGCTGGTGCGGAGCAATCCATAGACGAGCCACGGCTGCCGGCCAACCTCGCGCGTAAACCATCCCGCCTCTATGGCAAGATATGCGGCGGGGATACAAAGCATCCACGCGCGCAGCAGGAACCGGTGGTCCTCAAGACGCTTTTCGATCATTCCGCCACGGACCATGACAATCAGCGTCCAGATCGCTGTCAAAGCGATAAAGATTCCGGCCGCAACCATGAGCCGGAAAGCGTAAAACGGGATCCATACCGGCGGTTGATCAGCTTGTGGGAATGCTGTCAACCCCTGCACGACACCGGTCATCGAGTGTGTGACGATCAGGCTCAATCCATCCGGGATTGTCAGTGCCCACCGATTGTCCTGTTGCGTTGCGTCAGGCCACGCCAGAAGTGCCCACGGCGCGCCCTTCCCCGGGGCATTGGTATGCCAATGCGCCTCTATCGCGGCTAGCTTCGCGGGCTGGGTCCTGGCAAGCGACTGCCCGGCGCTGTCTCCAATCAGAATCTGCAGCGGCGCGACAATAACTGTAGCGAGCGCTGCGGCCCTGAAGATCCGGAGAAAAAAAAGGCGGTCCCGCCCCTTGTCCAGATACCACGCACTGATTCCCGCAACAACCACCAGGCTGATCTCGATGCACGCGACCAACATATGCCAGAATCCGTACACAAGGTCGGGATTGAATATCGCCCGGAAATAGCTGGTCACGACAAACTGACCGTCGCGCAGCACTACGCCCGCAGGGGTCTGCATCCATGAGTTCGCAACCATGATCCAGAACACCGAGAGCACGCTGCCAAGCGCAACCATGGCGGTCGCGAACAAATGCATCAAGCGCGGCACACGGCCCCAACCGAACATCATGATTCCGAGAAAACCCGCCTCGAGCATGAAAGCGAGCACGGTTTCGAAGCCAAGGATGTTGCCGAAGAAATTGCCGGCGATGGCCGAAAATGCGCTCCAGTTCGTGCCGAACGAGAACTCCATGGGAACACCCGTGACAACACCGACACCGAAATTCAGCAGGAACAGCCGAGACCAGAACCGTGCATGCCGATAATAAAACTCATGACCGGTGCGAATCCACAGGATCTCAAGAATCAACAGGATGAAAGCCAGACCGACCGTCAGCGGCGGCCATAGGATGTGAAATGCGGCGATGAACCCGAACTGAATCCGCGCCAGCACTACTGGATTAAGCAGCCACCCCATCCCGCCTGTCCTCCTTGTCACCCGTACGGATGCACGGACACGCTGCCAATTTTGATCATCACCGCACCCGGTTGCGCAGTCAATATCGGACGTTCGCTATTTACTGACGAGAGGACGAACCATGAGACGGGCGGAATCGGTGCGTAGTGACGTTAACCGCTGGGACCCACG
>JAJYDT010000027.1 GCA_021777335.1 Pseudomonadota bacterium
GGTGATTCGGCCCTGCCCCGCTCCGGCCTGATCTGCGCTACCTCCAGCGCGGCCCTTCACGCAACACGCACAGGTCGAGGTAGATGCGGTAGTCGGCGCAGGCGAGATCCCGGACCCGGCGGTGTCTGCGGTCGTACCCGGTGTGATGGACCGTCCCGCATTCGCCGCAAATCGTTTTTTCCCCCGCCGAATGAGCGTGATGAGGTGCGCTTTGGGATCGCCGAACATCCCTTCGACACTTTACAGCGGGCGGAAACCGGGGAAGGTATATGCGTCCGCCAATCGGCGGTGCTCGGGTAATTTGGCCATCCGCCCATCATGCCAAATTTCTGCACCTTCTCAACAGGCATCAAACCCTGTAGAAATAGGCATCGCAGCATGATTGAACAGCGTTTTTTACCCATACGAAATCACGAAGACCCCATTATTGAACGGTTTCTGTTTCTAAACGACCGGCTCCTCCCGCTTTCAAGAACGCAACGATAGCGCGTGCGCTTTTGGCCGAAATCGGGAAGCCATCGTGCGATAACAGGGTGGCATCCGTAATTCGCTGAAGTCCCGATGTTGTAGGCACCGTCTTGGATGGGATCGCGTTGTCAACAGCATCTACTAGCCGATCTATGGTGGTCTGCCGCGTAAAGGTGAGCCGCGTGCTTGCGCCGCCTCCTAAAACAACGACGGCGCGGCGAGATGACCGGTGGATAAGCGGAAACTGTGCAATCCACGAATTGACGTGCGGATCCGATCCTCCATAGCCAATGATCAAAAGTCGTGGATTCGTCGAAATCGCGTCAGCAAGCGCTTGGTAATAGTAGCCATAGGGAACCACGGTGGCTGTAATCTTGGCGGCCTTGTTTACTCCCGAGATTATGGGTCCTGCGCTCAGTATCCGCCCGTGCTGTGTGTGTTCGGCCCGAAGGCTCTCTGTAATTGAGGTAATCGCCTGCGGAACAGCGCGATACTTGACAATCTCGTCGTAAGGGACCGTGTTTTTGGGGTCGGCGATGTAGCCGAATAGGCTGCATCCGTGAATATGGATGAGGGTACAGGGCGCCCTTTGTGCCGTTGTCATAAAGCCGGCGCGGTCGAAGGCGTGCACCATGGACCGACGGCCCCGAATCTCTCCCGTGAACCCATCAAATGGGGTGTCGCCGTCAGATGTGAGCGCCGCGTCCAGAAGAAGGTCGTAGTTCAGTGTAAACACGTCCAGGTCAAAGGACTTCCGGAGGATATCGAAAGGCCCGCGGTAGTATTGGATGGCCGACACATGTCTTTCGTCCGGGACATACTCCATAAGAGCAGCCACGATTTGGCCTCGCGCCGCGCGCAACAAGGATTGGTCCATCAGGAACGCGTGCCGTGGCAGGGGATCAAAGAACGCGTTGAGTGGGGAGCAGTGTTCGTCGGGCACCAGGAGGTTATGGGAGTTCCCTGCAAACATCTCCAAGTCCTCGATTGCAGCCAGCAGATGCTCGAAATTCGGTGAACGATAATGCGCCTCCAGGGCGCGCATCAGCCACGGTATCACGGGAATGTCACTATCGACTTGGCTAATCATGGCGTTCGGCCGATTGCGTGGCCCGGGATCGTAGGGTGTTCCGGCCTGTCTCGCTTGAAGTCCGTTAAGACGCTTGACCTTTTCGGTTAGGTCCCGGGTCGAGTAAGTGTCCTGTCTCTTGATGACATCTTCAGAAAGCAGGTTACCGCTTTGATCTTTCTGGCAACGAAGGTGGGCAATAACCGCGCCCGTAGTAGCGCCCGCCCCGACGATGACGGTTAACCGACGCTTTCTTCTGTGTTGCTTCACCGTCCCGCACCAAGAAATGAAATAGGTCCCTTCTATCACGCGCCTTCCGACGACGCAATTTGCACCCAATTCCGTCCAAGCCGATCTCCCCAAGGCCCCCGCTTTCGCGGGGCCAGGGGAGATTCAATATGAAGAAACGTTTTCACCTGTGGCCAAGCACTTCGGGGCGTCCACTTGAACTGACCCGACGCCGCTCACACTACACATTAATTAGAGTCGTGACTCGTCACGACGAGAGGCGCGGGGGGCATCTCGATTGCATGTCAAGGCGGTCGTAGATATCGTCCAGCCTCTCACGGACAGCCGCAGCCACGGCTGTTCCTTTTCCATCGTGTTTTCCTGCTGCGGGTGTCACGGCGTCTGCTGTGACATGACATAGGTGTAGCCGGGATAACATTATCTGGAGCGCCGCATTATGAGATCGCGGGACCGCCTTCCCGGATAGCCAATAGATACCAGGAAATCAAGGAGTGAGGGGTCGATCTCGAGCAGGGGATCACGGCTGCGATTCGCACCGCGGCCGACGCTGGGGCGGCCGCACTCCGGCAGGCTGCCGGACCTGCCAGGGGCCGCCGCCGCATCCCAGGATGCGATCACCGCCGAGTGGCGCGCGGCCCTGGCCACAGCCGCACGGGACGAGGCACGCAGGGCATTCTCTGCACGGATGGCTCGTAGCTGGGGGAGGGTGGTGTGCAGTCTGGTCCTGGCCGCCGGTATCGGCGCCGCGGGGATGTGGGCAGCCGCCCGGCGCACCGGGCACATGACGCCGTGGGCGGACCCGCTGGCCGTCACCGCGACGGGGGCACCGAACTGCGGCAGGCTCACGGGGCCGGATGGGGTGGTGTACGGAGTGTGTCTGACGCGGTAGTTCCTAAGCGGCCCGAGACTTGCGCTCCGCCAGGGCGATCCTCAGCCCGGCTGCTTTGAGCACAGCGAGCAACGTCGTGAGTCGCGGGTTGCCCTTAGGGGACAGTGCGCGGTACAGACTTTCGCGCGCAATCCCGGCCTCAGCGGCAACCTGCGCCATCCCGAGCGATTCCGCCACCGTGCGCAGGGCCGCGAGCAGTACACGGGGATCCTCATCTTCGATCGCCGCCGCCAGGTACGCACGGGCCAGCTTCGGGTCGCTGCGCAATTCATCAATCAGTCGTTCGCGGTGCGATACCGCGGCCTTGGATCGGTTCATGGCTGTCTCTCCATTCCCTTATCTCTCTCCCTCTCGGTCCCCGCCGCCCCCGCCCCGGACAGGCTTTTTTGCAACACCCTTCTGTCTTTTCCTGAAATCTTGCAGGAAGTCGACAGACCGCGCGATGTCGGAGTCCTGGGTCCGCTTGTCGCCACCTGCCAGCAGCAGGACAACGGTTGGACCGACGCGGGCGTGGTAGACCCTATAACCCGGTCCCCAAGGCACACGCAGCTCCGATACCCCCGCCCGGCACGGCGCACAGTCGCCAAAGTTGCCCACCTCAAGCCGTTCGAGGCGCACAAGGATACGGGCCTTCGCCTGCCGGTCGCGAAGGCCGGCAAGCCACTCCGTAAAGGGTTCGTGACCATCCGCCGTCTGGTAGCGCAACAGGGAAGGCATGAGACAAGTGTAACTTATAAGTCACACCACCGCAAGCGCCGCCCGCCGCGTCTTTCCGTTTCCCGCGGGCCAGTGCGCGCGCAACTCGCGGCCAGCGTCGGGGGCGGGGCAGGTGGTGCGCTCGGGGCGGTGACAGCAGGGGCTACACCCCCAGCCGCGCACGGGCCGCACGCACCGTGCGCTCGGCATATTCCCAAGCGCCTGCCTCGTCCCTTACCGGTGGCACAACCCGCCCAGGGGGAGCCTTCAATACACACGCGCGCGCCCTCGGGGAGGGGGCGGGAGGCGGCGCAGATTTGGTCCAAATTTGGTCCACTGAATCCTGAGAACAGGGGTATAACCGGCTATACTGAACTGACTGGCGCTACATAAATTATAAGATATAAAACAGTATGTTAATGTGTACTTCATCAGTAAGCCACAGAATTACAAGTGCAATATATGGTCATAGTTACCTGAATGGCATGCAGGAGGTCGGCGGTTCGATCCCGCCTGGCTCCACCACGACTGGTGTTCGACATTGAACGCCACATGGCCAACCTCCGTACGCGTGGCTGCCCGGTCTGTAGCGAGGCCCCGTTGAAAGCCTGGTGTTGTGGGTCGGCTTCCAGCTTTGATCTGCGAGTATGCTCACGGTAAGCACCATGCCCATACGGGGATTCGGTAGATAGACGCTTGCGTTAATTAACGCGCGACAGTTATAGCCGATTGCCTCCACGTATTACCCCCATAATGAGCGACCCGAGAAACAGAACGATAAAAATGAGGAACAGGATCTGGGCGATCCCGGAGGCGCTAGCAGCAATGCCACCAAAACCGAATACTCCGGCGATCAGCGCGATGACAAAAAATACGACGGCATAATATAACATGGTATTCTCCTTCCATAGGTTGACTATTCCCCGGGCGATCCGCCGGTCACAGCGCGGAGCTAGGTATCACGCAAATGCATGGAGCGATAAATTGGCGGTTTCGCATGCTGTTTCGCCCGTCCGGGTTGCGGCCTGAAATCCATCCTGGCTCGAAAAGCCCATCAATTCGGTGCAGTAACCCACATGGCATGGTTTTATTGTTAGACACTCACCTCCGTGTGGACGGTAATATGAAAGAAACGCTGCAGGTGGCACGCGGCACAGGCCTCAATATGCGCCGGATAGAACGTCCACCACTCAGTGCCTAGTACTTGGGTAGCGTCGATCTCATTGGTCAGTGTGGCTCAGGCAAGATACCGAGGGAACGACGCGGACGGATCATCAATAGCCCTGGTTTGTCGATCTTTCCTGTCTTTCCGTTTGTTTCGGATCTCGTTCCTGCGGCTGTGACGCTGATCTACCCGGTCATGGTCCGTGTTCCCTCCTGTCATGCCGGAGGTGCCCCTCTCGGTGCCCGGGGTGCCGCTATTGATGTCAGGGGAGCCGCTATTCAGGCCAGCAGCTCCGCTATTCATGGCGGGGGCGCCGTTATTCATGTCTGCTGCCTGTGCTGACATGGTGCCCAGGAGTATAGCGGCCGAAAACGCGGCGGCGCGAATCCTTGTCATCGGAGTTTCCTCAACTAAACATGATCGGACATAACACCCAAAGGATTATTCGACGTGCACTGAATAGCTTAAGGACGATTTGTAAACATAGTCTCTGTCACGCTCTACCGTGTATCCAAGAGACGTTTGTCTGATGAAATTGTGTCCGGACGATTGTCTATGCTCATTATCGGCGGACGAGCTGGCTGGCTAGTCATCCGATCCGGGACCATAAATCTGGAGTTCGCTGATGCCTTTGCCCCACAACCCCCGACGGCACAGGGTGATGCTGGCCGGCCTGCGGATTTTCGGGCCAGTTGAATCTTTGGAATAATGACTTCCGGGCCAGCGAGGGGGTCGTGAAGGAGATGTGGTTTACCGAAGAACAAATGGTCAAGATCCTGTGCGAGGCAGATCACGCACCGGCGGCCGAGGTCGCTAGGAAGCATGCGGTGAGCACCCTCTGGTGGGTTCCAGCATCACGCGGCAGTCACCGGACAATCCGCGCAGAAAGACCACCAACAGATCATGATCGGCGGCAAGGGTCGCCATCCGGAACTGGTTGTCTGATGTTGACGGGGCCCCGGTTGATTGTGGCGTAACCCACCGTGATGCAACGTGTCAGTATGGTGATTGGGCACGGCGATTGTTCAGCAATATACGCGCGTGTTCGCGACTAACGCGCATTATGTGCACGTTACCCGGCTTCCCGTACAACGGCTTTTTGTTGCCTGTCCGGTGCTTGTAATGTTGCCGTAATTCGCTTGCACTCAGCTACCTTCGGTAAGGTGCGGCACGTGGCGGATCTTTTAAGATCATATAGTGAGTGGTGAGTGATTGCAGCGAGAGGCAATTTTCGACGCAGGGCATGCAGGACATCGGCGGTTCGATCCCGCGTGGCTCCACCACGCTTCTCACTCTGCCCACCCAAAACGCCTTTGTCTGCAAGTGCCACAGCGACCTCTTCCCAGGCAGAAAAGTGCGCGTGGTGCTGACCTTTGCTTGCGGACTGAAATCGGTCTTCTACAATCAATGAGATAGGACTTGCATATCCGGGGGTGTGCGGTGGCAGAGTAGCAGGACAGTATGTTGTTTGTGCGCCTGTTGTGGCCGCCACCCTTTATATGGATACCCCCCATCCTCCTCCTGGCGAAGCTCAGCGTCTTGCAGCACTCCATCAACTTGGGATTCTCGACACACCGCCCGACGAGCGATTCGACCGCATTGTACGGCTCGCTTGCCGCCTGTTTGGCGTGCCTGCCGCGTTCGTGTCGTTTATTGACGGTGAACGGCAATGGTTTAAGGCATGCTACGGTTTCCACGAATGTGAGACACCCCGGGATCTGTCATTCTGCACTCACACAATTCGCGGTGAGGACGAAATGGTGGTACCGGACGCGCGTTGTGATCCGCGGTTTTCGCGCAATCCGCTCGTGATGTGTGCGCCCTTTGTCCGGTTTTATGCAGGCCACCCGCTCAGGAGTCCGGATGGTCACCGCGTTGGTACGCTCTGTGTGCTCGACCCGCAGCCCCGGGATCTTGAAGACGAGGACCGGGAGATGTTTCGGCATCTTGCCGCGTGGGTGGAGCTGGAGCTGGCCATGCATTATCCACTAGAGCGCGCACATACTGTTCTTCAGGACACGGAGCTGCACCTGCGTGCCATACTGCATAACGCAGCGGCGGTGATCATGACATTAGACGGCCAAGGCAGAATCGAATTGGTCGGGCGTGCCGTAAGAAAGATCTTTGGTTATCTCGATAATGAGATTATCGGTCGGCCCCTCAGTCTTCTGATCCCAGGGTTTGGAGTATCCAGTTCCATGGACGGCGTACAAGCTTTGAACACCGGGACCACTGAGGTTGAGGGACGTCGACGGGATGGTACCACAGTATTTATCGAGATCTCGCTCAGCGAGATGACAATGAGCGAGCCTCCCCGCTTCATCGCGATCGCGCGCGATATTAGTGAGCGTCGGCGTATGGCTGAGGTCGCGCGGCATCGGGCTTATTATGATGCCATGGTTGGGCTGCCCAATCTTGCGCTATTGCAGGAGCGCGTGAAAGAACTCTCACTAACGAGTGTCTCGTCCAAGTCCTCGTTCTCGGTCATGCTGATAGAACTCGACCGGCTCCGGGACATCAATAATACACTCGGTCATCCAACCGGTGATCGGCTGCTGCAGGAGGTAGGAGCAACGTTACAAGGAGTCCTCACCGATTCTGAACTTGCCGCGTATCTTGGCGCAGGGACGTTTGCAGTGGTATCGCCAGATACGAACAAGAGCGGGGTCCACGGCATCGCACGCCGAATCCTTGATGCGCTTGCTCAGCCATTTGTGCTTGGACATCTGACTATCGACATTGGCGCTACCGCTGGAGTCGCAGTCTGTCCCGAGCATGGTCAGGAATGCGCACGACTATTGCAGCGTGCCGCAATCGCGTTACAGGCGACGCGTCTGTCAGGGGGTGGATATCAGCTCTATGAGGAGGATAAGGACCCGTATACGCCACGACGCCTCGCGCTCATGGGGGACCTCCATCAGACAATCGAGCGAGAAGACCTGTTTGTTGTGTACCAGCCAAAGATCAGCCTGAGAACTGGAGCGGTGGTTGGGGTCGAGGCGCTGGTACGGTGGAAACATCCTGAGTTTGGCCTTATTGCGCCGGATGAGTTTATTCCGATCGCTGAGCAGACAGGTTTTATCAAGCGCTTGACACTGTGGGTGCTCCATACTGCACTGCACCAGTGCGCGGTCTGGAAGACAATGGGTCTTGATCTTGCGGTAGCCGTGAATATCTCAGCGCGCACACTCCACGACACACAGCTGCCAACACAGGTGGCCGCGGAAATTGCAGGTGCGGGGCTGACCGCTGCATCGCTCGAGCTTGAAATCACAGAGAGCACGATTATGGCGGATCCGGTTCGTGCCATGGATGTTCTGACCCAGCTCAGAAGGATGGGGGTGCGTCTCTCTATTGATGATTTCGGTACAGGCTATTCGTCGCTTGGTTATCTAAAGAAACTGCCAGTGGACGCGGTAAAGATCGACAAATCATTTGTGCTCGGTATGGCAAATGACGAAGACGACGCAGTGATCGTGCGCTCGATCATCGACGTGGCCCATACTCTCGGGCTGCAGGTTGTTGCGGAGGGTATCGAGAATCAGGAGAGTGTGTCCAGCCTGGTGGTATTAGGCTGTGATGAGGCTCAGGGTTACTACGTGCACCGCCCTGCGGTTCCTGCGCAGATCGAGGAATGGGTTCAGTTGGGTCCTGGTGACCACACACGAGGTCTGCAGAAACTGCGAACTCAGCTGCGAGAAGCGCGTACGGGCCAAAAATCAGCATAGACTGTTGCACACGTCAGGCGCTGGCCTATCCCCTGCATCAGCAAAAACTGACTGGCTTCCCCGCGCGTCTCTAGCCAGGGGCGCCATCGGCGGGTCGCGAAGCCTCTGTCTGCGGACGGCGACGGATGCCTCGGAGCGCGAGATATACGATCGGTGTCGTATAGAGTGTTAGCGCCTGCGATACGATAAGGCCTCCAATTACCGAGACCCCGAGTGGTTGGCGGAGGTGGTGTCCTGTGCCGACCGCAAAGGCGAGCGGCACGGCGCCCAGCATCGCCGCGAGCGTTGTCATCATGATCGGTCGGAAACGTTCGAGGCAGGCCATGCGAATCGCGCGTTCCGGGTCTAGGCCCCGCCTGCGCTCCGCCTCAAGTGCAAAGTCCACGAGCATGATCCCATTCTTCTTCACGATTCCCATCAGCAGGAAGATACCGATAACCGCGATCACCGAGAGCGGTATCCCGGTGACAATCAAGGCGAGCAGCGCACCTACTCCGGCCGAGGGTAGCGTCGAAAGTATCGTGAGTGGCTCTGTGAGGCTTTCGTAGAGAACACCGAGCACAATATAGATAGCGCCTAGAGCCGCAAGGATTAGTAGCGGCTCGGCCGACAGTGACTGCAGGAAGTATTTGGCATTGCTGGAGAAGTCGATCCGCACCCCTGCCGGGAGCTCCATGCCGGCTAATGCCTGTTTGATGTCGGCAACGGCTCGGCCCAGGGCAACGCCCCGGGCAAGGTTGAAGCTGATCGTTGCCGCCGGGATCTGGTTTTGATGCCGGACCGAAAGCGGAGCGGTACTGCGTGTAAAGTGGGCAACCGCCGTAAGCGGCACAGGCCCACCGGTCCCGGGCACATAAACGCGATTCAGCAGGTTGGGCGACGTTTGGAGTGCAGCACCCACTTTCAGGATGACTTGATATTGGTTCCGTGAATCATAGATCCGCGAGATCTGGCGCTGGGCGTAGGCATCGTTGAGCGCAGCATCAATTGCTGAGATCGGGATGCCGAGGCGAGCAGCAGCAGGCCGATCGATATTAACCATGATCTGCGGCTGCGGATGGTCCTCGTCGGAGGACACGTCGCGGATTCCTGGAAGCTTCCGGATTCTGGCCTCTATTCTGCGCGAGACGGTACCAAGCCCGGTCAGTGATGGGTCAAGTACTGAAAACTGGTATTCGGCGTTGCCGGCACGCCCCCCGATGAAAATATCCTGGGCAACCTGAAGAAAGGTCTGAATCCCGGCAATGTGGGCAAACTGCGGACGGAGTCGTGCGATGACCGCCTGCGCCGAGATGTTACGAGTGTCGCGTGGCTTCAGCCCGACAAAGAGCTTTCCGCGGTTGGGTGTCGAAAAGCCGTTGACGACACCAACGCTGGAGCTGACGCTCGCGACAGCCGGGTCGTGGAGCAGGACCGAGACCACCTTTCTCTGAAGGCGCGTCATCCGTGCAAAGGAGACGTCGGGGCCTGCGACAGTATTGCCGATGATCAGTCCGGTATCTTCCTCCGGCAGGAAGCTCTTGGGAATTTTTATATAAAGTCCAATTGTCATGACGACTGTCAGCAAGGTAAGCGCCAGCATCAGCGGCCGGTGTGTCAGTGCCCAGTCAAGGCTGTGCTCATAGGCCTCCAGACTCTTCCGGTAAACGTACTCGATCCGTCCTGACAGACGTGATCCGGTCTCGCGTTCCGGGGTACGGTGCATGAAGTGCGCGCAAATCATTGGTGTCACAGTCAGCGAGACAAGCGCAGAGATCGCGATCGCAATCGTTAGAGTCATCGCGAACTCGTGGAACAGTCTTCCCAGGATCCCCGGCATCAGAGTGAGTGGGATGAATACTGCGATCAGCGATAGTGTGATGGACATGACCGTGAAACCGATCTGCCGGGATCCCATAACCGCCGCTTTCATCGGGGGGACGCCACGCTCGATATGGGAGACGATATTTTCGATCATGACGATTGCGTCATCCACCACGAAGCCCACGGAGATTGTCAGCGCCAGAAGCGAAAAATTGTCGAGAGAGAACCCGAGAGCCCACATCGCCGCAAGCGTACCGGCGATGGAAAGCGGGACGGTGATCCCGGCAGCTATTGTCGGGACTATCCGGCGCATGAACATCAACACGACCAGGAGCACCAGGATAATGGTGATGAGCAGGGTTAGCTCGATATCAGAGATGCTTGCGCGAATTGTGGCGGTACGGTCGGTCAGGATTGACAGATGGATATCGGGTGGCAGCCAGTGCCCGATTTCGGGTAACAGACGTTTTATGTGGTCTACGGTGGCAATCACGTTTGCGTCAGGTGCTTTTGTGACTGTGACGATAATGGCGGGATGTGTTCCGTCCCATGCGGCAAGCTGGCTGTTGGTTGTACCATTTACCACCGACGCGACGTCGCCCAGGTGGATGAGCGATGCATTATCCGTCTTTATGATGATATGGCGATATTGCGCTGCCGTGTGAAGCTGGCCATTGATAGCAAGGATGCTGGTCCCGTTCCGGCCGGAAATCTCGCCGAGTGGAGCAAGATTGTTGGCCGCTTGTACGGCAGCGTAGACATCTGCTGCAGTGAGGCCGACCCGTGCGAGCGCTTGCGGTTTTGTGCGTATCCGGACAGCCGGAGATTGGGCGCCGTCAAGCTCGACCTGTGCTACGCCGGAGACCTGGGATAGACGCTGGACCAGAATGGTGTTCGCGGCGTCATAAACTGCGCCCAGCGTGCGTGTGTGTGATGTCAGCGCCATCGTCATGATCGGCCGAGACGCGGGGTTAAACTCCTTGTAGTAAGGGTGACTGGGAAGATCGGCTGGAAGATCAGGCATGGCGGCATCGATCGCTGCCTGGACATCGTAGGCGGCACCGGTGGTATTCCGGTCCACGGAGAAAATGATAATGATGGAGCTGGAACCGGTAGAATTGACGGAAGTGAGCTGTGACACCCCCGGGATCCGGCCAAGCTCACGCTCAAGCGGAGCCGCAATGGTGCTGGCCATCGTTGCAGGTTCAGCGCCTGGTTCATTCGCGAACACGACAAACGCGGGCATTGGAACGTTTGGCACGGCGGAAACCGGCAGCAGGTAATAGGCAATTGCTCCGGCAATCAGGATGCCTAGCGCAAGCAGTGCGGTCCCGATCGGACGGTGGATAAACGGTGTGGAAAACTCCATGAACTACTCGGACTGCGGCGCAGAGACCGTGCGCGTACGTGGCCGCAGCTGGTCGAGGACAACATACATGACGGGCGTGGTAAAAAGGGTAAGCAGTTGGCTCACCAGAAGTCCACCGATAATCGTGATGCCGAGCGGGATGCGAAGCTCGGATCCAGCTCCACGTTCCAGGACCAGCGGCACAGCGCCGAACAGGGCGGCCATTGTGGTCATCATGATCGGACGAAAGCGCAGGAGGCAGGCTTCGAGTATCGCATCTTCCGGGGAAAGGCCCCGTAAACGTTCCGCCTCGATCGCGAAGTCCACCATGATGATGCCGTTCTTTTTGACGATGCCCATCAGTAATACGATCCCGACTAACGCGACAATCGTGAACTGGGTACCCGTAAGGATCAGTGCCAGCAGCGCGCCGATTCCGGCCGAAGGGAGAGTTGAGAGGATCGTGATGGGGTGAATCGCGCTTTCATAGAGTACACCGAGCACGATGTAGATCACCACGAGTGTAGCAGCGATCAGCCACGGCTCGGCGGACAGTGATGACTGGAACTGAGCCGCAGCGCCGGAGAATGTGCCGGTGATCGCCGATGGCATCCCAATGGCTCGTTCCGCCTGACTAATGGCATGCTCTGCCTGGCCAAGAGAAACACCCTGGGCGAGATTGAAGCTGATAGTCAGCGACGGAAACTGGTCCTCCCGTGTCACCGAAAGTGATGTATAGCGGCGCTGGATCGAGGCGACTTCGTAAAGAGGGATCTGTGTACCGTTATTTCCGGGTACATAGAGCTGTGCAAGGTCTGCGGGGGAGGTGGCCGCCGCGGGATTGACCTCCAACACCACGCGATACTGGCTATTCTGGGTGTAGATGGTCGAAACCTGACGCTGCCCATACGCATCAAACAGCACGTTCTCGATTCCCTGCATCGTAACGCCAAGGCGCGCCGCAGTCGCGCGCTCCACGGAAATATAGGTTTCATCCCCCCGGTCCTGCTGGTTGCTCGCCACATCCCGCAACTGTGGTAGCGACAGAAGCCTTGTGTAGAGGCGCTTGGTCCAGTCGTTCAGTTCCGCGCGGTCGGTATCAATGAGGGTGTACTGGTACTGTGTCGGCGAAACCCGGGATGAAAGAGTGATGTCCTGCACCGGCTGCATATATACCGTAAGCCCAGGGATGCCTCTGAGGCGGTGTTGCAGGTCTGCCATGACGACGGCAAGGGGCGGGCGAGTACCGATGGGTTTCAGAGTGATCGTCAGCCTGCCGGTATTTGGTGTCGGATTGGTGATGCCGGCACCAAGCAGCGACGTGACACCTGCTACCGCCTTGTCGCTTCGGATAGCCGTGACCGCTCGGTTTTGCAGACGGGCGAGAGCCGCAAGCGAGATGCTGGGTCTGGCGCTGCTTACAGCGATGATCTGCCCGGTATCTTCTTGGGGAAGGAGGCCTTTTGGTATCACGAGATAGAGGGCAAGCGTACCCAGAATGGTTGCGACGAACAGCATCAGGAAGAGATTGCGGTGTCTTAGGGTCCATGTAAGGCCGCGCCCATAGGAGTTGCGCAGATTGGTGAGCGCCGCTTCAGTCGCGCGCGCGAGGGGCCCCGGGTGCTCTTGGCTCATAGGACGCAGGAGCCGGCCGCACATCATCGGGGTGAGCGTCAGCGAGATCATGGCCGAAAGGATCACGGCAATCGAAAGGGTCAGGGAAAACTCGCTGAACAGTCGTCCAATCACCCCCGGCATGAACAGCAGCGGGATGAATACCGCGACCAGAGAGATCGTGAGCGAAACAATCGTAAAGCCGATCTGTCGTGACCCGCGATAGGCGGCCTCCAGAGGAGGTACTCCGGATTCAATGAAGCGGACCACGTTCTCGATCATGACGATCGCATCGTCTACTACGAATCCCGACGCAACAGTGAGGGCCATCAGAGATAGATTATCGAGACTGAAGCCCAGCTGATTCATGACCGCGAATGTTCCGATCAGGGACAGCGGCAGTGCAACCGCCGGAATGAGCATGGCGCGCCATGTGGGCAAGAACAGGAAGATCACCAGAATGACAAGAGCCGCAGAGGTTAGCAGCGTAAGTTTCACATCGCGTACCGAGGCACGGATCGTTTGAGTACGATCTGCCACGATCTGCAGGTGGACATCAGATGGAAACGCCCGCTCCAGGGCCGGGAGCTTATTCTTGATGCGTGCGATGGTGTTGACGATATTGGCGCCTGGTTCGCGCTGGATATCCAGAATTACTGCGGGTACCCCGTTGTAGGTCGCTTCAACTGTGTTGTTTTCCAGACCTGGCACGACGCTGCCAATGGCAGAAAGCCGTACCGGCGCGCCATTGTGATAGGCGATGATGATATGGCGATAGCCATTGGCATCCATTAACTGGTCATTGGCGCCGAGCGCAAATGCCTGCGTATTACCGTTGAAGCCGCCTTTGGGCCCGTTCTGGTTAGCGTTGACAATCGCCGTGCGCACGTCTTCCATGGACAGTCCGTAGGCCGCGAGTCGCGCTGGATCGATCCGGACACGAACCGCGCGCTGCAGGCCGCCTTCTACCATCACCTTGCCGACACCCGCGATCTCGCTGAGTTTGGGTTGCATCAGCGTATTGGCGGCATTCGCGACCTCGTACAGCGGGAGGGAGCGGGAAGTGAGCGCAAGAGTGAGGATCGGTGCATCGGCCGGATTGACCTTGGTATAGACCGGGGGATAGGGGAGGTTTTGTGGCAATGTGCCAGCGGCAGCATTGATTGCCGCCTGCACGTCCTGAGCCGCGGCATCAAGCGACTTGTGTAGCGAAAAACGCAGTGTGATGGCGCTGGTGCCCTCGGAGCTGATCGAACTCATCGCATCAAGACCGGAGATCTCCCCAAACTGGCGCTCCAGTGGAGCGGTAATCAGTTTCGAAGTGGTATCAGGACTCGCCCCCGGGAGTTTCGTGGTGACCAGAATCGTCGGAAAATCCACTTCGGGGAGAGATGACACCGGTAACGCCCGGTAGCCGAGCGCACCGATCAGCAGCAACGCGACTGCAAGCAGGGAGGTCGCGATTGGTCTGGAGATGAAGGGTTCGGAGATATTCATCGGCAGCGGGCGGGTTATGATTAATGAAAAATCATGGATGGTTTTGCCCGAGAAGCTTTGGGGTTCGTCGTGTCGCCAGCCGATGCGGGTTGTATGTGGATAGTTGCTCCCTGATGCAGGCGCGAGCCGCCTTCCGTGACGACGGAGTCACCGGCCGTCAGCCCCGAAATGATTTCAGTGACATTCTGGTTGCTATAACCGGGAACTACCTTGCGTTCGATGACTTGGCCGACGTTGGCTGTCTGTGCGAATGCCCCCGGAGTATGATTCGAGTGTTTCGCAACAGCTTGTCTTTGACCCCCCGCTATCGGGTGCCAGGTGGGTTTTGTCACCAGATACACAAAAGGTCCCTGCGGGCCCTGGCGTACCGCGACTGACGGTACTGTGATGGCGTCGCGGTCAATACGTACCTTGAGCCGAATATTGACGAATGCGCCAGGCCAAAGTGCGAGTTTAGGGTTGGGAAAACGCGCCTTCAGGGTCAGTGTCCCGGTGTTGGCATTGATCTGGTTGTCCAGAACTGCAAGCACTCCCTGATCAATTATCGGCTCGTCGGCTGGGTTGCTCCCGCTGGTTGCGAGCACCTCGGGGGATCCGGCGCGAAGAGCTTCCTGCACTTCTGGAAGGTCCTGTTGGGGGAGGCTGAACAGGACATAGATCGGTCGTAGCGTGGTGATGACAACGATGCCGTTGCTCAGTCCCGGGCTCACGATGTTTCCCGCGTTGACCTGCAGGATACCTGTCCGCCCGCTGATGGGCGCGGTAATCCTGGTGTAGCTTAGATTGGTGCGCGCTGCCTCGACCCCGGCTTCATCCTGTTTCACAAGCGCCCTGTCCTCGGCAACTGCGGCAGCCTGATCGGCAGCCTGCTGGGCCGAGGTATAGTGCTGTTTCACCAGCATCTCATAGCGTTTTAGATTCTCGCGCGCTTCAGTCAGAACAGCCCGGTCTTGGGCAAGCTTGGCGAGCGTTTGGGCCAGCGCTGCTTGGTAGGGGCGCGGGTCGATCTGAGCGAGCAGTTGGCCCTTTGCGACATTCTGGCCTTGGTGGAAATCCACCGCGATCATTGGACCGCTGATCATTGGTTGCACAATGACGGTCCGGTACGCCTGAACGGTACCCAGGGCGTTGAGATAGATCGGCATATTCTCCCGGGTAGCGGTCGCGACGGTGACCGGGACAGGAATCCTCGTGAGGGCATGGTGGGTCTTGTGGTGTCCAGCAATCAGGCGATAAACGACTATGCTTGTGAGTAGCGTGATGACGATGGCGATAATCGGGCGCTTCTTATTCTTCAGCATGTACCGTTCCTTCAGTGATCGGCTGGTTTGGGGTCATACGCCAGCCCCCACCCAGCGCCTTGTAAAGATTGACCGCCGCAAGAAAACGGGCGAGTCGCGCTTGCTCCAGGGTATTCTCATCGCTTAGCAGTGTTTGCTGTGCCGTCAGCACTGAGCCCACGTCGACGATTCCAGCCGCAAGTTGTGCCTTGACTGCCGTCAGCGCGTCGTGGGCACGGTTAATCGCTATCTGCTCCTCGTGCTCCTGTTCGGTTGCGAAATGCAGCGCCGTCAGCGCAGTCTCTACGTCACTGAATGCCTGTACCACGGCTTGCTCATACTCCGCGACATCCTGATGGTAGATTGCCCGGCTGACTGCAAGATTGCCCGAGAGCGCTCCACCCTCGAATATCGGTTGACTGAGCGAGGTTGCGGCATTGAGCAGCAGAGATCCGGGAGTAAAGAGGGTGTTCAGTGCGGTACTCTGCCAGCCGGTAGATCCCGTGAGGCTAATCGACGGGAAAAAGGCCGCGAGTGCGGCGCGTACATTGGCGTTGGCAGCAATCAAATTGGCCTCGGCTTGTGCAACATCGGGGCGGCGCGCAAGAAGTGCCGAGGGTACCCCAGGCATCAGGGGTGGAACACGCAGTGTGCTCAGAGTGCCAGTAGGAGCGGCAAGCATTTCTGGTGGTTTGCCGACCAGAATACCGAGCCCGATCTGCTCCTGACGCAATTGCGACCGCAGATTAGGGATCGTGGCGCGCTCAGCTGCAACCAGCGCCGCTTGTTGTGCGACCGCCACGGCGTCTGTAATCCCTGCGCGTAATTCGGCCTGCAGTTGCGCGAGCAGGTGCTCTGATGCCACAAGATTCTGCCGGGCAATGTCGAGTTCATCCCGGTAGGCGAGCACTTGAAACCAGGTGCTCGCGACAGCACTGATTTCGGTTAATGCCACTGTGTCCCGGTTGAAGCGGGAGGCGGCTGCACTTGCCTCGGCTGCGCGCAGGGCATCGCGGTTCCTGCCCCAGAAATCGAGTTCGTAGGAGATCTGAAAAGAAGCAGCGAACTGGCGTGTGTCGATCGTCCGGCCGATGCCGGGGAGCGAACCATTATTGCTAGTCGCATTGCCACCGGTCCGCTGTGCGGCGGCACTGCCAGCGCCATTCACACTCGGGAGCAGAGGTGCACCGGCAACCTCGACCTCCGCGTTGGCCGCTTGCAACTGGGCGATAGCGATGCGGATGCTGAAGTTATGGGTCTCTGCTTCGGAAATCAACCGGTTGAGTTCCGGGGATCCGAAACCTTTCCACCAGCTCTTGCTGGGCCAGGCGGGAGGGGCATTCTGCGGAGCGCCTGCAAAGTGGCCGGGGATCGCAACGTGTGGCGCGGAAAACCGCGGCCCGATCGTAGCACAGGCCGAGAGCATCAATGGCAGCATGGATACTAGCAGTACGCGGTGCCATTGGGCGCGTCTGCTGAGGCATCGGCATGAGCTGGATACTCGGCGCGTCATCAGAAGTCAGTCTGCTCGCATGGGTTGGTTGCACTACGATTTGACGAAGCAGGCACTTTTTTCGCAGTGTTGGGGCACTGTCGGCAACGCGCGACCTGCATGCTGGTATTCACCGGATGGTGCATGTTGGCAGCGATGGAGCACAAAGGGTTCTTAGTCCTCGGAGCAACTCCCGGGCCAGAGTGATGTCCGATATCCCATGAATTGACGCTGGCGGGCAGACATCACGCTTCGTTTGAATAGGGTCAGCCCCTGGGATGTATGAACATGCGCTGGCTGGACCGAGTTGTCGGTTTCCGTCGCCATTAAGGAAGTCTGAGGCGCTCATACCCTTCAGGTTCGCCTCCGTAAGACTCCTTGTTCACTAGGGCGCACTTTTTATTTTGAGGCGCCATGGTGTGATTTCCGGTCCTGGCGGATTGCCTGTGGCACCAGAGACCATGACTGGTGTCTTCCGAGCTGACAAGAGTCGCAGGTGGTAGCATCGCTGCAATGAATCTCTGCGAACGTTCTATCACATAATGTACCGGTAGATGCTGTAAGAGTGAACCGGAAAGATATGACGAATCGTTACGGAAATGAGCGGTGTCTACAGGAGCTGCATAATCAGCCAGAATTGTTAGAGTTTGTCATAATAAAGGCGCTTTCCGTCCGTGTCTGATGGCTTAATATGGGACTATCCAGGATCGGTTGTCGGCATTGATATGAGGTGGACAGATAGGAGGTAACGTAATGAACTGTAAAAGCCTTTTCGTCCGACGGTTTCTAGCAGGTTTGGTACCACCTGTAGCGGTCTTCGGGCTGCTTGCGCTGTTTTCGACGCCCGCGTTTGCTGCTGACGGCTCTTGTCCGCACCGACCTGGGGTGTCTTCGTTACACCGGGTGGTCGCGAAGCGCTGGATCGCAAAATTGCCAATTCCGCCACTGTTGCCGATAGCGCTCCATCACGCGCGGCGACTCGGTTTGTCCGTAAAGCAGCTGAGGGAGCTCAAGACCTGGCGCGCAGCGCATCGGGCCGAGCATCGGATCCTCATGGAGCGCTGGCGTCACGACCGATGGGCGCTGCGTCGGGCAGTACTTGCGGGTGAAAGAGTCAAAATCGGGCCGCTACTCACGCGCCTGAATAGCGAAATCGTCCAACTTGAACGCGCCGGGCTTGACCGGGACCATGTAGTCCAACGGACTTTGACACCGTCACAGTGGCAGCTGCTGGTCCGTATGGTCGGACGACTGGGATGAGATGCCAGAAGATTCATTGTGTCCAACCTTAAAGTGCTTGTGGTAGAAGATGATTCCCGTCTCAGGGCAATGCTCACACGGTATCTGCGTGAGCAGGGTATGGAAACCGGAGACGCGGCCGAAGGCAGTCATATGCGACGTCTGCTTTTGCGGGAGCATTTTGATTGCGTCGTTCTTGATATCGTGTTGCCAGGCGAGGATGGGCTGACCCTGTGCCGGGCGCTGCGGGCAGACGGTAACCGAATACCGGTCATCATGCTTACGGCTAAAGGGACGCTGACCGACAAGGTTGTTGGTCTTGAGATCGGGGCCGATGACTACATGGCTAAACCGTTCGAGCCGGAAGAACTGGTCGCACGCATACGGGCAGTGTGCCGCAGGCAGCCAGCCCCTATGTCATTCGTTTCCCATCCGACCGAACCAACAGTGCGTTTTGGAGATTTGGTTTTTGACCCCACCCAGCGTCGGCTGGCGCGGGAAGGCGGTGAGGTTTCGCTGGGAGACCGCGAATACGCCCTGCTGGCCTGCTTTGTCCGTCATTCACACCAGCCATTGTCCCGGGAGCATCTTGCCGTGGCGGCACTTGGCGGTAGGGACAAGGGCGCACTGCGCAGCATTGATGTCTATGTGCACCGGTTGCGGCGCCAAATCGAAGTCGATCCGCGACATCCGCGTTATATACAGCGGGTGTGGGGTATCGGATACGTCTTCATCCCGGATCCGCCCTGATCGCCTCCGTGCGCCATTTCGATTCCCTGTTCAGTCGGCTGGTGGTTGTGATTGCGCTGATCATCGCCGCGAACCAGATGGCGTTATATCTCTTTGTGCGGCACACCATTGCCGAAGAGCGGGCACAGAAAGCCGGAGGTCTGTTCGCCCAACAGATCCTCCTTGTGCGCCGGATACGCAATGGTACCAGCGCAGTAGAGGCCGGAAGGCATGCGAACGGATTTTCTCTGGTCACGGGTGATGTGTCTGACGCGTCGCCACCAAAGCGGGGAAGCCTGCTCGCACTTGCGCAAAAGAGCATGCGCACGCGGCTTGGGCCGCGTGCCGCACTGAGACTGGACGCAAGCCACCGCCGCTTATGGCTCGTGTGGCGTGGACAACGTCCCTTTAGTCTTTCTCTCCCCCTGAATCCATGGCGATCGCTCCATCGACTCTTTCTCTACTGGAAATTTGCCACAGTTGCTTTGCTGGCATTTGTGGGCGCGCTGGTTGCGCTACGCCAAATTAATCGGCCGTTGTCGCGCCTGATCGCGGCCATGGACAAGCGCGGCCCGAATGGTTTGCCAATGGCAGTGTCGCCCAGCGGTCCTCGGGAGATCCGGTCCCTTGCGGAGCACTACAACCGGATGCTCACGGATTTGCGCACAGTTCTGGATGAACGCGAATTGGTTCTTATCGGGATCTCGCATGATCTGCGCACGCCGCTGACGCGTCTGCGGCTTGCCTGTGCATTTTTGCCGGATTCGGCGCGGGAGACGCAGGCCGATCTTATTTCCGACATTCGTGCGCTCGACGCGATCCTGGACCAGTTCATCGCGTTTGCAAGACATGGACAGGAGGAAGCACGGATTCAGTGTCAGCTCAATGATATTGTACAAGACGTCGCTAAGCGGTTTTCGGTCCCGGCGCTGGAAACTCTCGTCGTTACAGACTGCGCACCGCTGCCGCCGATCCTCTTGCAGCCGCTCGGTATCCGCCGGTTGCTTGATAACTTGGTCGATAACGCCAGACGCTATGCACCAGGGAAGATTTTGATCCAAACCCGCATGCTCAATGGGGATATCGACTTGATTGTGGAAGACCGCGGACCGGGAATCCCAAAGTCCCTCCGGCCGCGACTTGGCCAGCCATTTTCCGCAGTCAGTGATGGCGTATCTGGGATGGGGCTTGGTATCGCTATCGTATGGGCTGTTGCTAGGGCGCATGGGGGAGTGGTGCTGTTTGAGGATCGCGCTGGTGGTGGATTGCGGGTCAGGGTACGTTTCCCTGCGCACGATACACAGCAGGCCGGTGGATCACTACCTTCACTAAATCCATCTTGAACAGGGGGACACGGAGACCCAATCGTTTGATTCATCTAAAGGGGCTTCGTGTTGCTTCCTGCAAGACGCTGCCACCGAGACTCGGTGCCTGTCAACCGATCCCGATCTTGTGCGTTAACCTTAAATTATGGCCCGTTAGGATCGGTTAAGAAGTAAAAAAAAGAGCAGGGGTGCTGGTGGATAGGCGCGGGGTATACGGAATAAATCGCAAAAAGATTCCCCGAGCCTGCCAAGTGGGCGCGTAGATATTGTGCCGATATCGCGGGTTTCTGACCTGTTGCGGACGCCGGAAAGCTGTTTTGCTGCAGACATTCCGGTGCCGGTCGATGTCGGGTCAGAATTTCGCCTACCTATAATTTTCCCCTGTCTTATTTTACGCTTGAGGTGTTCCAATGTAGACGACGGAGGGGTATGACCCCATCGTTGTGCTCCAGGTCTATATGAAAGACTGGAGTATTTCGTGATCATGCCAGGATGTTATGTTCAAGTCTGGGAACAAAAAGCTATATGCTGCTGGATCCCGGGGTTTTTGATAAAGCTAGGCGCTGCCCATGGCAGCGCCTGAATACGGAGATACCAGGTGTTTGCTAGCGCCTGTTCAAAGAGACGTGTAACGTTGAATTTCCTGTCGCTGGCGACGCTGCCAGAGTGGCCTCGTGGGGCGCTATGGCATGATCAGGTTCACGGGAATTCTGGTGCGATCAAGCCACATTATTGTGTCCATCACGTGGTTGGTCTACCCCCCCGATCGACGGGACAGGTGATAGATGAAGAAGAGTCCTCCCTTACCTCATCTTCGGCACCAGAGATTGCCCAGATTTTTGACTCCATACGTCCAATGCTTGGTCAACGCGGCCTGGTGCTTTGGTTTACTGGGTTGCCCGGGAGTGGCAAGAGCATACTTGCAGACCTCCTTGCGTGCCGCCTTCAACAGCATGATGCGCGCACCATCACGTTAGTGGACGGGAGTGTGGTGCGCCGATTATTTTCGAAAGGCTTGGGGTCTTCGAAGGAGGGGCGGACAGAAAACATCCGGTGCCTCGGGCTCGTTGCACATGGGTTGGCGCAAAGCGGGGCGATCGCGATTGTCGCCTCAATCTCCCCGTACCGGGATACACGTGAAACCGCGAGGGCACTCGTCGAGGAGACAGGGGGTATATTCGTCGAGATCCATGTTGCCACATCATTTTCTGTCTGTATGGACCGTGATCGCAAGACATGGCATCGCCGCGTTTGGGGTGGCGAGGTTGAATATCTTGCCGATGTTGACTGTTCCTATGAAACACCATTAGAACCAGACCTGCGCATAGATTGTGGAAAGTATCCACCACATGCAGCGCTTGAGATCGTTTGGGCGAGGCTTTGTGATCGTAAATTGGTGAACGAGATTTGTCCCGACGACTCATGCCGCCGCGAACGCGCTTCTTGGGTGGCGAGAAAAAGTATCTCCGTGCGGGTATAAGGCAGATGGCTATGGTGGATAAGGTAGTTTCTTTCAGCCGGGTCCAGAGATCAGACGAAGTCGCCATGGGCCATACAATCCTGATCTTGGGCATGCATCGCAGCGGGACATCTGCAATGACCCGGGTGTGTAATCTTCTTGGGACGGAGCTAGGGGTGCGGTTGATACCGCCGGGACCGTTTAACCCAAAAGGACATTGGGAACACGGAGAGTTATTACGCATCAATCGCCGTATGTTGAGTGTCATGGGCGCTTCCTCCGGGTTCGTGTGGCCATTACCAAAAGGTCATCTAAGCGCGCAAAAGGCGGAACCGCTTCAGCAGATGATTGCTGAAGTAATCGGAGAAGATTTTGCGGATGCCCCGTTATGGGGTGTGAAGGACCCGGACATGAGTCGTCTGGTGCCAAAATGGCTGCCGGTTCTGCATTGTCAGGGCGTCACGCCAAGATTTCTCATCATGGTAAGGCACCCATATGAAGTGGCAGATTCTCTGAGTGCCCGGAACAGCTTTGCTACACGGAAATCCCTTTTGCTGTGGCTTCGCTATTCTCTGGAGAGCGAATATGCGACGCGGGACTGTCTGCGATCAATTATCATTCACAAAGAGCTGATGAATGATTGGCGTGCGACGGTAGCTCGGATTGAGGGCGATCTAAGGCTGCAATTTCCGATACGCCCTTCCATCGCGGGCAGGGATATCGACCAGTTCCTGGATAAGGATCTCCATCATTTTCAAAGGGGGTCAGAGTATGCCAGCGATTCCGCTATCGGAGAGCTGGCATTAACGGGATATCGTGCGCTTATGTCTCGGAACGGGACGAGCCGCCGTGTGGTGCTTGATCAGGTGCGGCACACTCTGGAAGATGCAGATACAAGATTAGCCAAGCGCCGCTTGTTTTCTCGGGGCACCATGGGGGATCTGGAAAAGGAAATGCTGGGGCTGTATAGGGCAGAGAAATATAAGCCTGTGCTGAGGCCCGCGATGAAGGTGGCCCGGGGTCTTGCGGCGTTTGTTCTGCTATTGTCGTGACTGTATAGGATGACCTGCTACGATAAGGTGCCCCGTGGAAGCGCTTGATTTTCGCATCGTGGGTACGTACAGTGATGCCGCTTGTTAGAATCCTTCATCTGTGCAGGATATGATGCTCCTACCGGCACGAGCCTGTGCCCGCGCAATTTTTTATTGTCCCCATCGTCTAGAGGCCTAGGACATCGCCCTTTCACGGCGGTAACAGGGGTTCGAATCCCCTTGGGGACGCCACACTTGTGCAAATAGGGGTCCGACCGCCGTTTCGGCCTCGATCCGGTAGCCGGACGGCGCCTCTGCGTCCGCGATAAAACGGATTGGCTGGGGAATAAGCGTCTGCAAGGCTTCCCGTGCATCCGGGATGTCTCCACGTAACGTGTCCCGAAAACTTTGTGCCCGGGCGACGACAGCGGCGCGCATGCGCGCGACGTCCCGCCCGCTGGGGGTCAGGTTCACGGCAAGCCGACCGCGCTCGACCTCAAGCGCCTTCAGTCGCTCTTCCCGCCGCGCAATCTCCGCCACGATGATCGGAGAGGCTTGGCCGGCGGTAATGACTGCAACCAGCCGGTCCAGCTCGCGGCCCAGGCGCGCCGCTTCCGTCTCAATCTGCGCACGGCGATCGGGCGCGGCCTTTTCGGCCGCCAAGACATGATTGAGGGCGAGATCGATGACGTACTCAATGGCGGCTGGCGTCAGTATCTTTGCCTCAATCGCCGACAGTAACCGGTCCTCGACCTCGACGGCGCGGGCGGTGCGGTGGTTGCCACACACGGTGGTGCCCCGGTGCAGCCGGTAGGAGCAGCGGTAGTAGACCGCACGGGAGCGCGCGGGGCCTTGGCCCACGGGCGCGGTAGTGGACACCATCGGTCCGGAACAGCCGCCGCAGCGCATCAGTCCCGATAACAGATGCTTGCTCGCACGGGGGCGACCGTGAAGCGGGCCGCCCGTGGCCGCGACGTATTCGTCCCGCCGGTGGCGGGCTCGGGCCGTGACCGCCTCCCACAAGGTGTCTTCGATGATCCGCAAGGCCGGGGCGTCGACTTGATGAAACGTCTCCTGGCGGACCCGCGTCTTGGTGCCTCGCTGGTACACCTTGCGATGTTGTCCGAACGGGATGAGTCCGCGGTAGCGCGGGTTGTGGAGCATGGCGTAGATCGACGTCGGCGCCCACGAACGCGAGCCTTTCCAGGGCGGCGCGGGGGTCTGGCCGCCAAAATATCGCTGACAAAGATCCTGACGGGCCGGGTCTCCGTTCAACGCGTGGGCGATCGCCTTGGTTCCGTATCCGGCCGCATAGGCGCGAAAGATCGCGCGTACGACATCGGCTTCCTGCGCCTTGATCTCAAGCTCCGTGCGGAGCACGCCGGCTGGCTTCATGGTGCCTGTCGACCCAAGCTGACGGCTGCCGTCTTCCATAACCCAGATATTCTCGTAGCCGTAGACCCGACCGCCGGTGCTGTACCCTTGGAGCGCCTTGCGTTCGAGCGCGTCACGGGCGCGCTGGGAAGAACGGATCCGGTGGTCTTCGGCTGCGTAGCCGCGAATGACGGAGATGAGGCGGTGCGTCGGGTCATCGCCGTTTTCCTGTTCTCCGGTGAGGTAGTAGTGAATCGCAACGCCAGCGTCCAGCAGCTCCGCAATGTAATAGCCCGTGCGAATCATGTCGCGCCCGAGACGAGAGGGTTCTGAGGCGACGAGCACATCAAATTCCCGCCGGTGGGCCGCTTCCAGTATGCGCGCGAAGCCCGGGCGGTTAACGAACTCACCGCCGCTAACCCCGTCGTCTGTGAAGACGTGCTCGTCGGCCATAGTCCAGCCGTGTGCCGCGGCATAGCTACGCCCACGCTCGACTTGTCGGGTAATACTCCGGTTATCCTCGTGCCGATCGGAATCGTCGGTCGACTTGCGGGCGTAGAGTGCGGCCTTCATCGGGATTTCCTCTGTTCTTAGGTTCCTTCTCGACTTCACACAGGATCTGCCGGGCAATCAGGTTGGCGAGCGCTCGCAGAAAAGGCTCGAGACGCGGGTCAATCTCGGGGCGAATCGCCTGCTGATTATGCCGGTCTCGGCAGAGGGGGGCAACGGAGTTCATACGTATAATCGGCGCGCGGGGAAACGGACGACAAGACCGCTGAGCCGTTCCGTCACCGTCCTTCCAGCGATGCGAGAGGACGATCTGTCGTACCACCGTGGGACGCAGCCGCTCGGGTGTCGGCAACTCCCCGTAGGAACCGGCTACTCCCGCCCGAACTCGAACAGCGCCTTGACCGGTACCTTCAAGACCCGGGCAAGTTTTTCCAAGTGATCGAAGCGCGGTCCAAAGATTCCACGTTCCATATTGCTGATGGATTCCACCGTGACGCCGATCGCATCCGCCAGCTGCTCCTGGGTGATCCCGGAGCGCTGCCGCAACTGCGCCAAGCGCTTCCCGAACTGTGCTTTGAGTCGCCCCATGGGCACTCCCGTGACGGTGGAGACCTTATGGTAGGGAAGTTGCACTTCGGGCATAACGAAGTTAAACTTCTAGTCATCGCTGGGGCCCGACCGGGTCCCAGTCGGATCAAGGACGAGGAGGGGGATCAATGGCCACTAACTGGACTCAGTCGGAGGCGCCCTGCGATGTCCTCACGCACGCCCTCGGCCGCCGGATCCGGGTGCTGCGGGCCGAGCATGGCTGGAGCCAGGAGACCCTGTCCGCATTGACCGGTCTGCACCGCACCTACCT
>JAJYDT010000028.1 GCA_021777335.1 Pseudomonadota bacterium
GATCCAAGACCATTGAACGTGACGCGCCACCACGGATCCCGCCGCCCTGGCCGCGTCACATACCTCTTGGAATTGAACACCTCCGCCGTCGGCCCCGCGATCTCGGGCAGATCCGTAAGTAACTCACCGGTGAATTCCACAGATAGCAAGCGGTTCTTGTGTAGGCGCCGGTGGGCGTCCGACGCAGCTCCGCCAGAAGCGTGCCCGGATCGATCTTGGGTAAGGCCTCGGCCAGAATCTGGAGATTCGTGCCCTCATGTTTGAGCGCAAACAGCACGTGGGCCACGGGATCATCGGTCGCCGGGGCAACGTGTTTTGGGATAGCCAGGAAGGTGTCAGCCCGCTCGACCCGCGTTACGGTCTTTAGCAAAGCAGGACGATTGATGGCGAATCCGCTCAGCCGGAGCGTTTGGCGTAAAAACTCGTAACCCAGAACAGCCATGATTTTCTTCCCGGGTCCATGTTTTTCTTAATTCTACACAATATCTATCATTTTTTCTTACGAACTGTGTCAGGGCTACCCGCTCACTCCATCATTCCTTCGCCCGGTCTTCCTGGCCTATTCCGAGAGTGATACAAAAACGTGGTTCTTCCAGAAAAAATGCAGGCCCCCGTAGCGCTCGCCTATCAAGCGGGGCACACGTCATCCCGCAGACCCCTTCCCCAATGTCGTTCAACGATGCGCGCAGCGCGGGAATCCCGCCCAGGTTACGCCGACCTCAATAAACATATGGCAACTACGGCATCTCTTCCGGCGACCGGCTGGCAACGTGGCAGGGTCTTCGGGGCCATGTATAGATCATCCGCCCACATCCCAACCTGCGCAGCGACAACTGAGGCTCTAACCCAACAGCCCTCTCCATCTCAAGCCAACGGATTGCCGTGCCATACACGTTCGCGTAGACAATCTCGTGATGCGTCGACTCGCCGATGTCACCACCCACGTTACGCACAATAATCTTGCCCGCAAGAGCAATCTTGCGCTTGTGGATCTCGTCGGGGCATCTCTTGTCTTCTATCGATACTTGAAGCGGATCATCTGCAAATCTATCGCGGCCAATCGCTAGAACGATGCTGCCAGCCAGTGTCTCTCTTGTTTCTCTCTAAGACTGGCCTGCGGGAACGCACTGGGAAGGCGCGTTGACCCGCACAGACACACAATACTGGTTTTCTGCGACTCCAGACTCCTTGGCTCGTCTATCGATTAGTGCGACTTGCGGCGGTCGAAGTCCATTTCATCGGGCGTCAGAATGCGCTCTTGAACCACACGCCACGCACCGTCACCCTCCTGGCGGATAAGAATCTCGAGACCATGACGATTAACCGTCCCGTCAGTGCCCTCTACCGTCTCCGTAGTCTTGAATATGACGCTATTGGAGGTGGCGCTGACGATGTGCAGGCCCTCGTAGCGCACCTCCCGCAGCAGGCCGTGCTCAAATTCATGCTTGCACTGTCGTGCCCAGTCGTCGTAGCCGATCACTTCGAAACCAGGCACACCAAACACATTTACTGTCGGCGATACCAGGGCCATGTGTGCCGCGTAGTCGCGCGCATTGGCGGTGCGCGCCAGCGCGGTAAGCATTTCTACGGCAACGTCGCTGTCCATAGCGGGGACCTCGGCAGATAAAGCGCCAGTATAGGCGGCAATACGATAATGTACTACCTGCGCAATGGGCGGCGATCATGGTCCCATCCTGGTTTCTTGTGGCACCCGGGCATCCTCGCCATGGATCATGAATCCTGCCCCGCAAGGTGCCCGCCAGGACCAAAGAAAACCGGCAGGTCAGGTCCTGTCTGCCCGCTCTTGGACTGACGCCTCGGGTGCTGCCATCGGCCTTTGTGAATAGCCTCAAGATGGTCACCAGCCGGCTGCTGCGCAAGGGATGTGCCGAACCTCTGAAAAAATATTGCTGGAACAAGCCGGTGTTCTGGAACCGCAGGTACTGCATCCTGACCATGGGCGGTGCCCCGCTGTCCGTGCTCAAGCAATACATCCCCGGTGGTCCTCCACCCGTTCGTACACACCGGAGCCAAGCCCTTTGCAGGGTTTGGCGGATTCCGGGGTTCGTCCCCAACTGCACCACGAACAGGGCCATACTCCCTGTCCTGCCCAAGGGGGCCGCAAGCTTCGGTCATCACGACCACCGGCCCTGCCCGATGATCTCCTGGGCGGTCTTCTGCGCGATGCGAAAGTACGGGGCGACGGCACGGGCCAGGTCAAGATCCGTCGCGTTGTCGGCCTCGCTCACGGCGCGCGTCAAGCCTGGGACTCGGGCACAGGGTTCATGTCATAAGCCCCGGACAAACACCCACCCCTTGCCAGGCAAAAAAATGGCCTGAGCCTCTGCTCAGGCCCAATTGGGAGGAGACCCGGTTAGAATTTTCCAGATAAATTGATGTAATACTGACGCGGTGCACCTGGGTCCGCCAGGATCGCGCCCGCGCTATTGCCCCCGAAGTAGCCGCCACTGGAGATGTATTCGATGGGGTCATATTCCTTGTTCAGCAGATTTGTCACACCCACCGTTACCGTAACCGACGAAAGCGCTGCCATATGGGCCGCCGTCCGCACACCCACCGAGGTGTTCAAGATGTTATAAGACGGCATCTGCACGTTGTTGGTCGGGGCATTGGTTACGTTGTTAAAGAGATACTGACGACCCGTGAACTGATCGGAGAGCGTCGGCGTGACCAGGAGTGAGTCCACCACCATCCGGTAATCCACGCCTGCGACCGCAGAAACTTCGGGGCTATAAGAAATCGGGTAGCCCCCATAATTTGTGGTTGACCCGCCAGGTATGTACGAATCAAAGTGCGCGCGCGCGAAGGCCGCGTTGGCAAATACATGCCAGTGCCAGGTCGGACTGTCCCGGAAATCGATATTCAGCCCGTCATAGGTGGCGCTGGCCGCGGCGAACTCCGTGGTCGCAAAACCCCCGGCCGCCGCCAGGAAGGTCGCAAGCGTCTCGTTCGTCAAGGTATCGTGGTAAAAGTTCATATTGAGCGCAAAGTGGCGCAACAGCGCATCGCGACGGACCAGGAACTTGGTGCCAATCTCATAATCAGTACTTCCAATCGGCCGGAGGCTTCCCAAGTTAACCGCTGTGGTACTGCTGTTATAGGCACCAAAGGCGTTGTCACTCGGGTTCTGATAGGTCTTCGCGTAGTTTCCATAAAGAGACCAGTGACGCGTTAAACGGAGACGCGCCCCGATTGACGGTTCGTAACGGAAAAACACCCGACTATTATCCGGCACTGTTGACTGATTTTGGTCCGTGACGCCAGGTGGCCCGGGCGGTGTATAGGTGAGCCCGCTGTTAAAAAACGCTGTCTGGAAATCCACCGCCGCGATGCCCGGCGTGATGGTCAAGTTGCGCATCGGCGATATGGCATCCTGGACAAAGGTCGTCAAAAAAGTGCTGTCGATGGTGTCGTTGTTGTACTGGGTCGGATTACTTGGGGTGCTGCCCTGGGCCGCGTTATAGCCGGCATAGGGGGTATTGTACGTTTGATAGATCCAGGACCCCCCCACCTTCACAAGATTCATGGGTAGCCGCCAGTCGAAGTCGACGCGATTACCATAAGTGTCGCTGCGCGGGTTGTAATATTCCGAGTTAGTCCCCGTATCCGG
The DNA here is from genome assembly GCA_021777335.1 of Pseudomonadota bacterium. Taxonomy (GTDB): domain Bacteria; phylum Pseudomonadota; class Gammaproteobacteria; order Acidiferrobacterales; family Acidiferrobacteraceae; genus JAJYDT01. Next base: position 3,632 of record JAJYDT010000028.1, read on the forward strand.
AACACCCCCGAAATCGTAGTTATTAACCCGATAGTGGACCCGGTGGCCATGGCGATACCAGAACATGTCATGAAAGGTCAGGTCGTCCGACAAATCGAGGTTGAGCTTTGAATAAATCAAATGATCACTCACCTGGATCTGCTTGAACCAGACAGACTCGGGCAAGGACGAATAGTAGCCAGTGGTCGGTTGGCTATAAAGCGGGGTATTCGTGGTGCCATCGACGGTGATCGCGGTTCCCCCGGGACCTGCGGTGATTGGGCTTACCGGAATAAAGTTAGGGCGAAACTCTCGCGAATCGTCCACGTAACCGCCGATCGTGAAGGACCCGTTTGTGAAAGTCTTGACGGTCTTACCAAAAAACGCCGTTGATTGGCTTGGCGCCGCGAACGAACCGGTTCGAAATGTGTTGTCACGCACATAACCACCGGCAATCACCGTCGACCACCCATCGTGGGTGCCGGTGTGCATGATGAAGTTGGTGCCTTCCGTCTCGTTGCTGCCATAGCTCATATTGACCGTCCCGCCGGCTTTGGCAGTCGGCTGGACCGGCACGAAGTTGATGGTTCCGCCGACACTGTCAAACCACCGGGTAGCCGGATTGCCCGGCCCATAAATCACGTTCACCCCGGAAATGAGCTGCATGATCGGGATCTCATTTGAATCCCACCCACCATTGTGGGCGGATAAATTGTTCATGGGGATACCGTCAAAAAGGACGGTGATGCCGTTACGCTCCACATCGCCATTGACGCTGGACCAACCGACCTTGACGCCGCGGACGGCAATTTCATAACGGGCCGTACCACTAATGCCGCCGTAACCGCGCACCGCAATGCCCGGCGCCTGCGCCAACACCTGCGCCGAACCCGCCACAGGGCCCACTGCCGCCATCTGCCGCTTGCCAATCACCTGTTCGGTCTGCGTCGATTTAAAAATGGCCTTTTTGCTCAGGCGCGTATCGGTCGCCTTCAGGAGCGCCTTGTGCTTTTTTTTGCTCTTTGCGCTGACCTGACCGATGTTGACTGTAGCCGAGGACACGCTCGCCGCCCGGCTATGAGGCGCCGCCAACAGCGCGCAAGCGGCCAAGGAAACTTGTGCCGCAAGGGAGAAAGTTTTCTGCTTGACCGGACGATGATCGGAACGACGCGTCATTTTAGCTGTGCCTCCGCATATTTCTTTCTTAATGAGATGGGGAACTTTTTCTGCCGGGCACATAGTGCATCGCTTGATGCGACAGAATGATGATCTTTATATTTCCAAAGCATGACACGACGTTGCTGCCTGCATTGGCATCGGGGCGAACGGGCGGCAGGCGTGCCCGGGTTTAACCTGTCACAAACAACCTGTTTCCCATTCAAGTTGTTACGAATTCAAAAAATCCCACGTGACGCCACATCTGCGTTGTAGCGCTCAGACGATCAACCTCTGGGTGGCCCCTGGTTTTGAACCAAAGTCCAAGACCTCATAAACGACCTCCGGGCTGGGGCCCGCGCCTTACATTCCTCGGGTGTATGTTTTGCGCCATCGTGGACAACGTGCCGAAATCCGCGTCATCCGTGTCCACCATCGCGATATCGGTGTTCACGACCCCATACGTCACAGTTTCGGCTGGTCAATATCGTTGCAAATCCGAATGCTGCCGGGTCTTTTATTCGGAGAAGCGTATGTTCGTCAGAAGAAAGGCCCGTGAAGGCGTGCGCTTGCCTAGGGACGGTATTACCGTTATGCAGCAATGCATGAAAACTACCGTCACGATCAACCGCCGTGGGGTAATTACGCTACCGACCAAGATGCGTCGCGCTTTAGGGCTAAAACCAGACGACGATTTGATCATCGAAATGATGCCCGAAGGCTTGCTGCTCCGCCCTGCCGTCACGTTGCCGGTCGAGATGTACACCCCCGAACGTGGGCACGAATTCGGCCTCTGGAGACCGAGCTTGCCGCCGTGCTCACGGGCACGGCGCCGCGCACCAGGCACGCGACCCGGCCCGCACGCAAAGTGGATCGCTGAACACAGTAACTGCCAGATGCGGGTATTTCGGGACGCGAATCTCTTGTTCTCAGCTGCCAAGTCTGATGGCGCACTGCGTGCATTACTGCGCAGACTGCTGGAGGACAGACACGAGTGCTGGGTCAACGACTACGTGGTAATCGAAGCACGCCGTAACCCAGACGCAAAGGGGCCCGAGGCTTTGGCGATACCCGAGACATTGTTGAGTCGCTTGCGGATCAGCCCGGTGCGCGGGCCTGAGCCGTTGCTCGAGGGGCTCGGCTGATTGCCGGAGAAGGATCGCCCGGTACTGGCTGCCGCAATACGTCTACGCTGCGATGCCCTGGTGACCGGGGGTCGAACACACTTCGGTACCGGTTACGGCAAGGTGTTCGGCGGCGTCACAATCCATTCGCCACGCTCGCTGGCCCAAGCGCTGTTCCCGTAAACTCGATACTCGTTCACGACCGATGGCCAGAAGCACCGGACGCGTCCGGTGTCGCACAAGCACGCCGCCTGTCGGGTACTGATACGACACAATGCGCATCACAGTGTTCATCATGCAAACAAAGTTCGGGCTCCCCTCTTTGCAGCCAGCCTTTTACCCCCCTATCCTGCCTCGGCTCCATCAGCCGATCTCGCGAAATACCGCTCCGGCGGCTTCAACCGTCGCATCGACGTCGGACTCTGTATGCGCCGCCGACATGAAGCCTGCTTCAAACGCCGAGGGGGCAAAGTAGAAACCGCGCTTCAGCATCGCGTGAAAAAAACGCCGGAAGCGCTCCGTGTCGCACGAGCGTACCTCCTCGAACCGGTGCAGGGAGGTGTGCGTTGTGAAGAAAATCCCGAACATGCCGCCGACTGCAACGGTGGCAAACGGGATCCCGGCCGCGCGCGCCCGCGCGCGCAGACCCTCCGTCAACCGTATGGTGAGCGCCGCAAGCCGCTCATAGAATCCTGTCCTGGAAATCTCATCGAGCGCGGCGAGTCCGGCCGCAACCGCCACCGGATTGCCCGAGAAGGTACCGGCATGGAAAACCGGGCCTTCCGGGGCAAGCTGTTCCATGAGGGCACGTCTGCCACCGACCGCCCCGACCGGCAGACCCCCGCCGATCACCTTGCCGAGCGTGGTAAGGTCCGGGTCGATACCATAGTGTCCCTGCGCGCCCGCAAGACCCACCCGGAAGCCGGTCATGACCTCATCGAAGATGAGCACCGCTCCGTGCGCGCTGCAGAGTCCCCGCAGGGTCTCGAGGAATCCGGGGATCGGAGGGACACAGTTCATGTTCCCGGATACCGGTTCGACGATCACGGCGGCGATCTCGGACCCCATGCGCGAAAAATACGCCTCGATCCCGGGAATATCGTTATAGGAAAGCACCGTGGTCAGCTCTGCCAGCACCTTCGGGACGCCAGGGGAGTCTGGGAGACCGAATGTCAACGCCGACGAACCGGCCTTGACGAGCAGCGAATCCGGATGGCCGTGGTACGCGCCTTCGAACTTGACGATACGATCGCGTCCCGTGGCGCCACGCGCGAGCCTCAGGGCGACGAGGGTCGCCTCGGTGCCTGAATTGACAAGACGGACCTGGTCGATCGACGGAAACAGCGTGACGATGCGCTCGGCGAGTTCGACCTCCGCGCGCGTAGGCGCCCCGAACCCCAGGCCCAGCGCCGCAGCCCGGTGCACCGCCTCGACGATCGATGGGTGGGCGTGTCCGAGAATAGACGGACCCCAGGCGCCGACGTAGTCGAGATAGCGGTGCCCATCCTCATCCCAGACATAAGGTCCTGCGCCGCGCGCGAAAAAGACCGGCGTCCCGCCCACGGCCCTGAAGGCGCGTACGGGCGAATTGACTCCGCCAGGCATGACACGAAGGGCGCGCTCGAACAGCTTTTCCGATTCAGTGGGCATTCAGGTGTCCAGAAACAGGTCCGTGTAACTCCGGGCTGCGTCTTCGACGTGTGTCGCACCGAAGACTCCTGCCGATACCGCGAGCACGTCCGCTCCGGCCCGCAGCAGCAACCCGCCATTTTGCGGGGTGATCCCGCCGATGGCAACGATAGGCACGGACAACTCCGAGCGCGCCATGGTCAGCACAGGCAGCGGGCATGGCGGCGCCTCGGGCTTGGTGTGCGACCGGAAGCAGCTGCCGAACGCAACATAGTCCGCGCCCGCGGCCACGGCCGCGCGTGCACGGGCGATGTCGTCGTAACACGACGCCCCGATGATGGCCGCCGGCCCCAGTATCTCGCGGGCATCTGCAAGTGATGCATCATCCCGCCCGAGATGGACACCGTCGGCCTCGAGACGGAACGCAAGCCCAGGGTCGTCGTTGACGAGGAACGGGACACCACATGCGCGACAGAGCGCCCGCAGACGGCGGATATCCTCCAAACGTACTTCCCGGCGCTTGTCGCGATATTGCACAAGGCGCGCGCCCCCGCGCAACGCGGCCTCAAGCCGCCCAGGTAACAATGCGCCCTGGGCTGGATCCGCGAGGACATAGAGGCCGCCAAAACGCCGATGGCCGCGCTCAACGGTCGATATCATTCGGGGGCGTTTCGAAAAAACCGGTTTGGCACACACTGGCCGAGACCCAGGGACCAGCCATGCTTCAGCGCATTCCAGGTGAAAGACTGCGCCTGCGCCACCGCGGAAAACACATCCGCGCCGTGCGCAATGGCAGCCGCACAGGCGGATGCGAGGGTACAGCCGGATCCGTGGTAGACCCCCGCCAGACGCGGCCAGTGGTAGGATTCGAGCAGCCGGTAGTTGCCGTATAGCCGGTTCAGCACCTCCGGGGTCGTCTCATGCGTGCCTGTGATCAGCACGTACTGCGCCCCGAGCGAGAGCAGCTCCTGCGCACAGGCATCAAGGGTATCGGCATCCGGTGCGAGATGCCGCGCCTCCTCACTGTTCGGCGTCACAAGCAACGCGCGCGGGAACAATTGGCTACGCAGTGCATCGCATAACGGCTCCCGGGAAAGCGGGTCGCCCCGTCCCGACCTGAACACCGGATCGACGATGAGCGGAACACGCGCGTATCTTCTGCAGATCCCTGCGACTGCTGCGATGGCATCAGTGCTGCCCATCATGCCGGTCTTGATGGCCGCGACCGGCATGTCCTTAAGCACGGTGCGCGCCTGTTCGATGATGAGCGTAGCCGGAACAGGCTCGAACGATTGCACTCCGACTGTATCCTGGACCGTGAGCGCCGTGGCAATCGGCGCGGGATGACAGCCAAGCGCCGCGAGTGTCTGCACGTCGGCCGCGAGTCCCGCGCCGCCGCTCGGATCGAGACCGGCGAATACGAGAACCACGGGCGGGTTAGGGTCTTCCGGTCCCATGGGCATATTCCAGGCTGAGTCTTTTCAATACCTCGATGAGCCGCGGATCATCGTTAAGTGCCGGCACCACCCGGTACTCGCGCACGCCAAGCGCGTGCGCGAGGTCGCGGTAGGTGATGCCGAGTTCGAACAGGGTCTCGACATGGTCCGAAACGAATGCGATCGGATAGACCAGGATCTGCTTCGTGCCAGCTGCAGCCTCCTCGCGGATGACATCGTCCGTGTAGGGGCGAAGCCAGGGAAGGGGCCCGACGCGGCTTTGGAAGCAGAGACGGGTCCGCGGCCATCCCAGGCGCGCGCGCACACCCTCGTATGTGGCACGGACCTGATCCGCATAAGGATCGCCCGCCGCAACCACGCGTTCAGGCAGTCCGTGCGCCGAGAACAGCAGTACCACCTGCGCCGGGTCGGGCACGGAAAACTGGGACAGCTGTGCGCCGATGCCCTCGGCAATCGCCTGCTGATAGCCGTTGTCGTCATACCAGTGCGGTACGAACTCGACCTCGGGCTCGTAACCGAGCCGTCGGCACTGGCGCATGAATTCATTGCGCGAACTGCCGCTCGTGGTGCCCGAGTACTGAGGGTAGAGCGGAAGGAGCACCACGCGGCGGTACCCCTCGTCCCGCAGTCGCGCGACCACCTCCTCGGTCAGCGGATGCCAATAGCGCATGCACACGAATACCTCGAATCCGGCCGGGAGCGCTGCGCGCAACGCGCGTGCCTGCAGCTCGGTGTTGGCAAGCAGTGGCGAGCGGCCGCCGATCGCCGCGTAACCGGCTGTTGCCTCCCGGCGCCGACGGCGTGCCACGAAAAACGCGAACGGCCGCTGGGTCAGTAACGGGAGCGGCAGCCGGAAGATGTCCGGATCCGAGAACAGGTTCCGCAGAAAACCTTCGACTGACGCGAGCGAATCGGGGCCACCGAGATTCAGCAGTACGATGGCTATACGGTTGTTCATGGCACCGGGGGACATTAGGGCAAGTCTCATTTTAGCGCCGCTCCAGCGATTTCACCACGCGGGCAAACATGCGACAATGCCGCCCCGCGGGGGGGGTGCATGAAAGTTTATATGTGCGTTATCTGTGGGTTTCTGTATGAGGAAGAAAAAGGCCTGCCTGACCAGGGGATCCTGCCCGGGACGCTCTGGGAGGATATTCCGGAGACCTGGGTCTGTCCCGACTGTGGCGCGGGCAAGGATGAGTTCGAGATGATTGAGGTGTGAGGCGCGTTCCGTGCGATCCTGTTGCGACTGAGGATCGCGGGCTCGACTACGAGCTGCTGCGACGCCACCGGCGTTCGTTGTGCATTCAGGTTCGGGAGGACGGGTCCGTACGCGTGCTGGCGCCTCAGGGCGCGAGCGAGCACGAGATCCAGAAACTGATCGCTGAGCGGCGACCGTGGATCGACCGCAAACGGGCCGAGCAGTGCAACCGGCCCCCGGGGGTGTTCCTGCTGCCGGCAAACGGTGCGAGTCTCCCGTTTCTCGGCAACTGCCTGGTGCTCGAACTCACCGGGGGGCGCGGACCAGTGGAACGGGTCGGACACCGCCTGTGCGTCCCGGGATCGGATACGAAGATCGCGCTCCGTTTGCTTAAAGCCTGGTACCGGAATCAGGCGCGCGAGAAGGCCTTGCGCGAACACGCGCCGTGGTCCGCGCGGATCGGCCGCCACCCGCAAGGCTTCGTCATCCGCGAGCAGAAGACCCGCTGGGGCTCATGCACAGCACACGGGATCATCAGCCTCAACTGGCGCCTCATGCTCGGAACACCAGCGCTATTTGAATACGTCCTCGTCCATGAGCTCTGTCACCTCCGCCACCTGCATCACGGCCCGCGATTCTGGACCGAGATGGCGCGTCTGCTGCCTGACTATGCGGACCGGCGCCGCGCGCTGCGCAGTTTCATCGGCACCTGGTTTGGCGCCACTGCATCGGCCCCTCTGACAGATTTGTACGTAGACCACCGCCCGACGTAAAAAAAAGGGGTCCCCTTGCGGGGACCCCTCGCTACTATCCCGGGCGGCCGGGTTACATCATATCCATGCCACCGCCCATACCGCCACCCATGCCACCGCCCATACCGCCACCGGCCGCAGCCTTCTCTTCGGCCGGGAGCTCGGCGATCATCGCCTCGGTGGTAATCATGAGGCCCGCCACGGAGGCTGCGTTCTGCAACGCCGTACGGGTCACCTTGGTGGGGTCAAGAATCCCCATGGCCAGCATGTCGCCATACTCACCGGTGGCCGCGTTGTAGCCATAGCTGTCTTTGCCTTCCGCAACCTTGTTGAGAACGACGGACCCTTCGGCGCCGGCGTTGATGACGATCTGGCGCAACGGCTCCTCCATGGCCCGACGGGCGATCTGGATACCGACCTCCTGATCATGATTGTCACCCTTGACCTTCATCGTCTGCAGCGCACGAATGAGTGCCACGCCCCCGCCCGGGATGACCCCTTCCTCAACCGCGGCACGGGTCGCGTGCAGGGCGTCTTCGACACGCGCCTTCTTCTCCTTCATCTCGACCTCGGTGGACGCGCCTACCTTGATGAGGGCGACACCGCCCGCAAGCTTGGCAACACGTTCCTGCATCTTCTCCTTGTCGTAGTCGGAGGTGGCCTCCTCGATCTGCGCGCGGATCTGCTTCACCCGCGCCTCGATGTCTTTGGGATTGCCGGCACCATCAATGATCGTGGTGTTTTCCTTGCTCACCTGCACACGCTTGGCCGACCCAAGGCTGTCGTTCGTGGCGCTCTCGAGATTCATGCCGAGTTCGTCCGAGATCATGGTGCCACCGGTCAGGATCGCGACGTCCTGAAGCATGGCCTTGCGACGATCCCCAAAACCAGGCGCCTTGACCGCGCACACCTTCAGGACCCCGCGGATGTTGTTGACGACAAGTGTCGCAAGCGCCTCGCCCTCTACGTCCTCGGCGACGATCAGCAAAGGCCGTCCCGCCTTGGCCACGCCTTCCAGCACGGGCAGCAGTTCGCGGATATTCGAGATCTTCTTGTCGTAGATCAGGATGTACGGATTCTCGAGCTCCGCGGTCATCGTGTCCTGCTTGTTGACGAAATAGGGCGACAGATACCCGCGATCGAACTGCATGCCTTCGACGATATCGAGCTCATTATCGAGGCCCGAACCCTCCTCGACCGTGATGACGCCCTCCTTGCCCACCTTCTCCATCGCCTCCGCGATGATATTGCCGATCGACTCATCGGCGTTTGCGGAGATGGTGCCTACCTGCGCGATCTCCTTGTGCGTGGCGCAAGGTTTTGAGAGCTTCTTCAGCGATTCGACCGCGGTCGTTACCGCCCGGTCGATGCCCCGCTTCAGATCCATCGGGTTCATGCCCGCAGCCACTGACTTCAAACCTTCGCGCAGAATCGCCTGGGCCAGAACGGTCGCGGTCGTGGTTCCGTCGCCGGCGACATCAGAGGTCTGGGAAGCGACCTCCTTTACCATCTGCGCACCCATGTTCTCGTATTTGTCCCTGAGCTCAATGTCTTTTGCGACCGAGACGCCGTCCTTCGTGATGGTCGGTGCGCCAAACGACTTGTCGAGCACCACGTTGCGTCCCTTCGGGCCGAGTGTCACCTTCACCGCATCGGCCAGCACGTTCACACCGCGCAGCATACGAATGCGCGCGGTGTCGCCAAACAGTACCTCTTTAGCAGCCATATTCGTTTCCTCTTGAAATCAGTTGTTTCCGGGGGTGTCTATTTACCTTCAACGACGCCCATGATGTCTTCTTCGCGCATGACGAGGAGCTCTTCGGCACCAATCCTCACCTCGGTACCGGAGTACTTGCCGAACAGCACCTTATCGCCCGCCTTGACATCAAGCGGACGCACATCGCCATTCTCGAGCAGCTTGCCTTTGCCGACCGCGACCACTTCACCCTGTATGGGTTTTTCCTTCGCGGTATCAGGGATCACGATCCCGCCTGCGCTCTTGCGCTCCTCTTCGATGCGGCGCACGATCACCCGATCATGCAGCGGGCGGATTTTCATCGCACTGCCTCCTGTAGCAGATATTGGTTGTGCCTTCATTTGGTGTTTCTCCTTGAAAGAACGGAATTTGAATTAGCGCTTATCGTCGTTGACGATTGTTAGCACTCGGTACTAATGAGTGCTAATCATACCGGCTCAAGGGGGCGTGTCAAGCCCACCGGGGACCAGAAAGCCGCCCTTTCTTAAAATTGCCGACGTCGCAACCGCCCGGTCCAGCCCCCCGGTCCTGCGAACGGTCAACTCAAGAAAATCCGGCATTTTTGCCGATTATCGCGACGTTTTGGTCAGAAAAAAGGTCGTCGCCTGGCGCTCGCCGGATCAGCAGGGCACACCACCGAACGCCGCACTCCACAGGCGGTCCGTGGCGGCGAGGAGCTGCGGGATGCCTGTCGCCAGGCGATGGTCGCCCCCGGCGACGGCCACGAGCTCGCCGGCGGGCGCAATCTCGTCAACGAAGCGTCGGCTCTGCGCAAGCGGCACCACCTCGTCATGGTCGCCGTGAACCACCACGACCGGACACGACAGGGATATCTTGCCGCCGAACACGTCATGGCGGGCGGCATCCTCGACCATCTCATAGTCGAGAAGATAGGAGTCGCCTGAGTACTGGTCATTGAATCGCCGGGTGCCCCGGCGTCGCCAACGGTCGAGCTCGTCAGGTGGCAGCGCACCAAAGTATTTCTGGATAAAATTGAATGCCGGAGCGACCAGGAGCAGTGCGCGCACCTGGTCCGGATGACGCCCTGCCGCGAGCACGGCAAGCCACCCCCCCAGGCTTGATCCCGCAAGCAGTACCGGTCGTGGGGCAAGGCGTGCAAGCACGGCGTCAAGATCGGCGCAGAGCGCGGAGACCCTGAGCGACGCAGGGGACCCATCCGATCTGCCATGACCGCGCAGGTCAAAGGCAAGCCAGGCTCGACCGTGATGGTGTGCGTGATCCGCGAGCGCGCAACCCTTGCGTCCATTGCTGTGCGAGCGGAAACCGTGGAGAAATATCCCGATAGGGCCCTGGCCGTGCGGGTCGTCAATGCGCCCCCTCAGCACCACACCGTCGTCCCGGTTCAGGGAAAAAACATGGCTGCCGGCGCTGGACATGTGGTCATTTTGCCGCTAAAAAGAGGCGACGCCCAGCGGCTCAGCCGCTGGGTAAAAACCGCCTTCACCATCCCCGTACGCTATCCGGGGGATCATCCGGCGATTTCCATCCGTCGCCCAACCACATAAAGGAGGAGTCCATCGCGTGCTGCAACAGACACTCAATATGGACGCCGAAATCGTCGGCAAGTTCCCGGCATGGACAAAACGGTCCCGTACGTCATCCTGACGACGTGTCCGGATGGCGAAAACGCCGGGCGGATCGCGGGTATACTCGTAACCGAGCATCTGGCCGCCTGCGTCAACATCGTCCCCGGTATCCAATCCTGGTACCGCTGGCAGGGTACCGTCCAGTCGTCACAAGAACATCTGCTCGTGATCAAGACCTCCTCGGACCGTTACGAACGACTGGAGAAACGTCTGCAGGCACTGCACCCTTATGAACTCCCCGAGATTATTGCGGTCTCAGTCGCGGACGGGCTGCCGGCCTATCTTTCCTGGCTTTTCCATCCGGAGTAACATGCGCAACCGCCTGATAGTCGCGCTCGTGCTATGGTGCGGGTTGATCGGTTCGGCTGGCGCCGGACTTTTGAGTCACAATCAGCAGTTCCTGAAACCCCAACAGGCATTTGACGCCCGCGTGGTCTCGGCGCGGGGCCATGGGGTCACCCTGCATTTTCATGTGGCACCGGGTTACTATCTGTACCGGGACAAGATCCATATCGCGGTAACACCCCCGGCGCGGCTCGGCGGGTTTCAGCTCCCGCCGGCCAAGGTTGACAATATCCCCTTCTATGGCAAGACCTGGGTATACCCCCGGTCTTTTGACGTGGAAATCCCGCTTGTGGCCCCGGCGGGACTTCGGAAGACCGCCCTGCAGGTCTCTTTCCAGGGGTGTGCGGTGAACGGCATCTGTTACCCGCCACGCACGAAGACGCTACCCGTGCCGCTGGTTGCAGGGAGTCCACGTGCGCCCCCGGGCGCACCGCATCTGCGCACGCTGGTGCTCGAGCTTTTGGCCGCCTTCGGCACCGGTCTGCTGCTCACCTTCACGCCGTGCGTCCTGCCGATGATCCCGATCCTCTCGAGCATCATCGTCGGCCGGGGGAATCCTCCGGGACGCGGGCGCGCCACGGCGCTTGCGCTTTCCTACGTGTTCGGAACCGCCACGACCTATGCCGCGGTCGGCGCGCTGGCCGGGGCGACCGGGGATCAGCTGCAGGCCTATTTCGAGAATGTCTGGGGCATCGGGGCATTAAGCGCGCTGCTCATCGTCCTGTCGCTGTCCATGTTCGGGCTGTTCGAGATCCAGCTGCCTTCATCGCTCCAGTCACGGCTGCAGGGAGGGACCCGGGGGGTAAAGACCGGGTCGCTGACAGGAGCGTACGTCCTCGGGCTCGTATCCGCACTCATTGTCGGCGCATGCGTCTCGCCACTCGTGATCTCGGCGCTGGGCCTTGCCATCTCTCAACACAGTCCCGCGCTCGGTGCCGGACTCATGTTCTTCATGGCGCTGGGCATGGGGGTCGTGCTGGTGGCGCTGGGCATGGGCGCCGGGTTCCTTTTGCCGAAGGCCGGGGCCTGGATGGAAGAGGTGAAACGGGTCTTTGGCTTCCTGCTGCTTGCAGTCGCGATCACCCTGCTCGCCGGGCTCCCGTCTGTGCCTGTGCTGTGGCTGTGGGCGCTCTGGCTGATCTCGCTGGGCGTCTATCTCGGCGCCTCCCAACCGCTGGCGCGGGATGCCCCCGGCATTGCCTATGCCGCAAAAGGGATAGGGACCTTTGTGCTGCTCTGGGGGGCCCTGGCCCTGATCGGGGCCGTTCAGGGCGGCCGCGATGTGTTTCACCCGATTGGCACCCCGATACCGCTTGCGGGCACATCGCGCCCCGCGCAAGCGGTCGCCCCGCTGACGCCTAGGCGCCGTGGCGACCCGCGTTTTCGCCGGGTCACAACCGTGGCAGCGGCCGACGCGCTGCTCAAGACGGCGCGTGCGCAACATCGCCCGGCGTTGGTCGACTTTTACGCCTCCTGGTGTACCGACTGCGTACGGCTTGAGCGCGAGACCTTCGCAAACCCGCGCGTGGAACGGGCGCTGCAACGCTTCATGCTGATTCAGGCCGATGTCACGCGCACGGACGCGGGAAGCGAGGCGCTGAAACGCCGGTTCGGCGTATACGGGCCGCCGGCCCTGCTGTTCTTTAATGCCGACGGACGAGAACAACGCGGACTCCGCTCCTACGGGTTCACCGGCCCGGATGCGTTCCGCCACACACTTTCGGAGGTTCGGGGATGACGCGGACACGCCAGTGGTTACTGCTTGCCGGAGCTGGCGCCGTCGCCGCCCTCCTCGGTTATGCCCTCGGACAGCACGCCCGGTCCCATACGCCGGCAATCGCGTCGGGATTCACATTCAAGCTTCCGGATCTCGCGGGGCATATGCGCACGCTGTCGTCCTACAAGGGCAAGGTGGTGCTGGTCAATTTCTGGGCCACCTGGTGCCCACCGTGTCGCAAGGAAATTCCGCTGCTCATCAGCGCCGAGCGGCGCTATGCGGGGCGGGGGGTCGAGATCGTCGGCATTGCCGTCGACAACCCCGGCAAGGTGCGGGCCTTCAGCGCCCAGTTTCACATCAACTACCCGGTGCTGCTTGGGCAGGGCACCTCCGTTGAGCTCATGAAACGCGCGGGTGACGGCGCAGGACTGCTCCCCTACAGTGTCGTGTTTTCGCGCAAAGGACACCCGGTCGCGGTCCGGACCGGAGGTTTTACCAGACAATCGCTGCAACATGTGCTCACCGTCGCGCTTAGAAACACTGGACAAGCGGGTGCACCCGCCGCACAATAGCCGGAACCGGGTCGTTACCGCGCATTTGGGATGATGTTTGCAGATGATCGCCGAACATAGGCGCAGCCGGAACCCCCATCACTGATGGCCGAGTTGCTGCTGCTGAACGGGCCCAACCTTAACCTCCTCGGAGATCGTGAACCCGAACACTACGGACGCGTCACGCTCGCCGATATCGAGCACCGTCTCTGCGGGATCGCCGAGGGCGCGGGGCACCATCTGCGCTGTATCCAGAGCAATGCGGAGCATGAGCTGATCGATCATGTTCAACGCGCACGCCGGGAACATGTCGTATTCATTCTGCTCAATCCGGCCGGACTGACCCACACGAGCGTGGCCCTGCGCGACGCGCTCTCTGCCACCGGGATCCCGTTCATTGAGATCCATCTCTCGAACATCTACGCGCGCGAGCCGTTCCGGCGGCGCTCGTATTTTTCGGATCTTGCGGCGGGTGTCATCAGCGGCCTTGGGGCCCACGGCTACGAACTCGCGCTGACCGCAGCCATTAATCGGATTAAAGACAGGTGACCCGGTGGATATCCGCAAGGTAAAAAAACTGATTGAGATGCTTGAGGCATCCAACCTCGGTGAAATCGAGATCCGCGAAGGCGAAGAGTCGATCCGGATCAGCCGCCAGGGTGCGGCAGCGCCCGCGCCCGCCACTCCGTCCATCACCATCCCCGCCGCCACATTGGCCCCGGCCCAGGCCGGGAGCCAGGCTGCGAAACCGCAGGCCGCGGGTCACAGCGTACTGTCACCCATGGTAGGAACATTTTACCGCGCTCCCTCGCCGGAGGCCTCGCCGTTCGTGGAGGTGGGCACGAGCGTCAACATCGGCGACACGCTGTGCATCATTGAAGCCATGAAGATGCTGAACGAGATCGAGTCTGACAAAGCGGGTGTCGTGCGGACCATCCTCAAGGAAAACGGGCAACCGGTGGAGTACGGTGAGCCGCTCTTTATCATCGAGTAGACACCCATGATCGAGAAGGTGGTGATCGCGAACCGGGGCGAGATCGCGCTTCGCATCCAGCGTGCCTGCCGCTCGCTCGGCATCCGCACCGTGGCGCTGCATTCCGAGGCTGACCGCGACGCGAAGTACGTCCGGCTCGCGGACGAATCCGTATGCATCGGGCCGGCACCGGCAGCCAAGAGTTACCTGAATATTCCGGCAGTCATCAGCGCAGCCGAGGTCACGGATGCGGTCGCGATCCATCCGGGTTACGGCTTCCTGTCAGAGAACGCGGATTTTGCGGAGCGTGTCGAGCAAAGCGGGTTTATCTTCATCGGGCCACGCCCGGAGACCATACGTCTCATGGGGGACAAGATCTCCGCCATCCGCGCGATGAAAAAAGCGGGCATCCCCTGTGTGCCGGGGTCCGATGGACCGATCGACAGCGACGAGAAACGGACGCTGCAACTCTCGGCGCAGATCGGCTATCCGATCCTGATCAAGGCCTCCGGGGGCGGCGGGGGCAAGGGCATGCGTGTCGTGCACAGCGAGGCGGCGCTGCTGGGCGCCATCTCCCTCACGCGGGCCGAAGCCAAGGCGGCATTCAACAATGATGCCGTCTATCTCGAGAAATATCTGGAGAACCCGCGTCATATCGAGTTTCAGGTGCTTGCTGACGAGCACGGCAACGTCATCCACCTCGGGGAACGCGACTGTTCGCTTCAGCGGCGCCACCAGAAGGTGGTGGAGGAATCGCCTGCCCCGGGAATCTCCGACAAGACCCGGCAGCGGATTGGCGAGCGTTGCGCCGAAGCCTGCCGGAAGATCCGCTATCGGGGCGCTGGAACCTTCGAGTTCCTGTACGAGAACGGGGAGTTTTATTTCATCGAGATGAACACGCGCGTCCAGGTCGAGCACGCGGTCACCGAGATGGTCACCGGCATCGACATCGTGCAACAGCAACTCCTGATCGCATCGGGCGAGAAGCTTGCCTACAAGCAGAAGGATGTTGTGCAGCGCGGACACGCGATCGAATGCCGGATCAATGCCGAGGATCCGCGCACCTTCATGCCCTCGCCGGGGCGCATCACGCAGTACCACCCGCCGGGAGGCCCCGGGATCCGCGTCGACTCCCACATATACAACAACTGCGTGGTGCCCCCTTATTACGACTCGATGATCGCAAAGGTCATCGCCCACGGCGACACCCGGGAGATGGCGATGGCGCGGCTGCGCATCGCGTTGAGCGAAATGGTGATTGACGGCATCAAGACCAACATCCCGCTGCATCAGTATCTGTTTGGTGACACCTCGGTCCAAGCCGGCGGAGTGAATATTCACTACCTTGAAAGGCGTTTGGGCCCATAGAACAGAGCGACACCAAGTGGACCTCATTGCGCCTGCGTGCGCAGGGTACGCAGACCGAAGATTGGGTGTCGGCGCTGGAGACCGCAGGGGCCGAAGCCATCACGGTCGAACCGGCTACAGACGAAGCCCGGTACCACGATCCGGCGGTGCCCGTGACGGAGGAGCTCACGGACGGATGGCAAGAATGCTGGGTATCAGGCCTGTTCCCGGGTGCGCTCACTGCGGACGATGTCTGTCGCCGGGTCGCGGACCTTGCGTCCCTGCCGGCCTATGAGCTGCGCGTCATCCTGGATACCGACTGGGAAGGCGCGATGCGCGCTACTTTTGTGCCGCGCCATTTCCCTCCGCGTCTGTGGGTCTATCCCAGCTGGTGTGCGCCGCCAGACGACGGGAGCATTCATGTCGTACTCGATCCCGGGCTTGCGTTTGGTACGGGCATGCACGCAACCACCGCGCTCTGTCTTGAGTGGATCAGTGCTGCCACGGCGTCCGGTCCCGCGCCGGAATCGGTGATCGACTACGGGTGCGGCTCCGGTATCCTCGCCATCGCGGCGCTCAGGCTCGGCGCGAGGCAGGGCACCGCGATCGATCTCGACCCTCAGGCACTGAGGGTCGCCTCGGACAATGCGCACCGCAACGGCGTAGCCGATCGCATGCGCTGTGCGCGCCCCGGACGCGCGCTGCACCCGGCCGATCTCGTTTTTGCCAACATCCTGGCTGCGCCCCTGGTCGGGCTCGCACCGGTGCTCACGACGGCGACAAAGCAGGGGGGGTCTCTCCTGCTCTCCGGTTTCACTGAGGATCAGGAGTCCGCGGTGCGGGCTGCCTACCCGGGGGTCGCGTTTACACACGTGATACGTGAGGGGTGGGTGCTGCTTGCCGGCACCCGGGTGCAGTAACGATGTACACCCAGTGCCCGCGATGCCGGACGACCTTTGTGGTCACGGAAGAACAGATCACGGCGCGCGCGGGCCTCGTGCGCTGCGGGCGCTGCCGTTCCGTATTTCAGGCGGAGGGCGCGCTCTTTGATGCACTCCCGCCGGTGCCGACCGGCCCGCGACGCACCCGGGAAGAACCGACCTTCGACAATGACCCTACGCCACAGCTGACCGATGAACCGGGGCCGACGCCCCGGCCAGAGAGAAAGGCCCGCCGCTGGCCCTGGGTCCTGCTCAATCTCGTGCTGCTGCTTGCACTCCCGGTGCAATGGGCATACGCCCATCGCGACCGGCTTGCGGTCGAACCCTCCCTTGCCCCGTACGTCGCGCGCGCCTGTGCGCGCCTGCCGTGCGCCCTGCGCCCGCCGCAAGACCTCGGGGCCATCGAACTTGGGCACGTGCGGGTCACCGCACATCCGCGGTTTGCACACGCACTCGAGGTACGGTTCACGCTGATCAACCGCGCCCCGTTTTCACAAAACTACCCGGATGTGGAGTTATCGCTGCTGGATGCCCACGGCAACGTGATTGCACGCCGGCTTTTCCCCGCGAGGGATTATGGCCGCCCGCGGACCCTGATGCCACCGAACGTCGCTACGCGTGCGCATTTCGGCATTACCCGGCCACCGGTCGCGACAGCACTGAGCTACGAGCTCAGGCTCTACCCCGGGGACCGCGGAATCAACCCGTTCCACCAGTAGCGCCCCGGCGGCTGCATACCGTACCGCAAAAACTGCGGTCACCGTTCATTCCATGATGTGGTGCACGGGAAGCTTGGTCATGCGCCAATCACCCGTCTTCGCGTCGTACGCCGATGCGGTAAAAACATGCCACGCGGCGTCGTCCAGTTTCGGATGATCCGCGCGATAATAATACCCTGGCCATCGAGTCTCCTGCCTGAACAACGTGTGTCTGGCTACGGACTCCGCAGTCCAGACCCTGTGGTGGAGCTCCCATGCCCTTTGGAGCTGGTGCAGATCCTCGGCACCAAGGTGCTCGATATCCTCCTTCAGTATGCCGAGAAGCTCCAGGCCCCGGTTAAGCAGCCGTTCGTTGGTCACATAAAAAGTGCTGTAGCCACCGACATACTCATCCATCAATACCATCAGCACAATGTATGCCTGCATGACAAACGGGGGCAGAAAAACCGCAAGGCCGGCGAAGGGATTGCTGGTGAACATTCACATTACCTCCAGGCTCAGATGTACGGACGCTAGCATGGAGCTGTCAGCCCGTTAATCCGAAGAAAGGCACCTGATCCAGTGGCACCTACTTCAGCCACAGCGGCGTCGGCGCACGGGCGCGGCACGGATGCTGATCCCGAGGGGCCGTCCCCCATCTATCGCGCAGCTTCTCACACAGTCTCCGGATCAGCTCATTGCCAGCCTCCTTGAGCGGTGCCGCCAGCCGATTCCGTGCCGAGGCACGGTTCGCGGATATCAGACGCCCTCGTGCATCCTTATCGTCATCCGCGCTTTGACGCCATGCCTACAGGGCACGAGATGCGTTACAGGTTGTTCGCAAAAGCAGACTTGCCATCAGTCATGGCCGGGATGGTGTAGTCGCAAGACGGGAACCCGGGGATCCCGATGGATGATCCGCCGCCGGAACCCGCTGTCTTTAGGTGTAAGGGCTTTCGATTTAGTACTGGTCGATCTCGCTCGTGAGCAGGGCGAGCGTCTGCCCCGCCGGGCCAGTGACCTGAACGGTCACGGTCTTCTGCGGGCTCCCGGACGTCGTTGCGAGCGCCGAGGTCACCGTAAAACCCGAGGGGAAGTTTGTGCAGACAGGCGAGGTGGGCGCGGGTCGCCCGGGGCAGGGAGGCACGGGTGACGCCGCCTGGCAGGGATCGAACAGCGGCGGGTTGAAACAGTCGAAACCCAGCAGCGGCCGCTGCGCCAGGATGAGCTCCATGCGTTCCTGAGCAAGCTGTTCGGCAATACCGATCTCCGCTGCCGTCGGCCCACCGCGCTCGGTAGCGGCAAAGGCAAGCAGTACCCCGGTCACGGCGATCGAGGTCACGACGATGAAGATGAGCAGTTCGACAAGCGTCACGCCGCCATCGACCGACGGTCCGTGCACACGGTTTGTGCCCCGAAGAATCCTCATGACCCCGACCTGTTGACGGCACGCGCCGGCCTCTGGCCAACTGCGGTGTCCGCGAATGCCCATCTCCGAAGTGTAGTACGCAGTTGGCCCGGACGCCTTCGCGGGACAGCCGGTCCGCTTCATCCCGCCAGCCGCCGGATTTCCTTCTATAATCCCCTTATATGAATATGAAAAATCCAGCCAGCCTTCTTGGCAACATGAGCGCGGCCGGCCTGCTGCTCGGGCTCATCTTCAGCACGATCGGTGTCGGCTACATACGCTTTGGACGCAAGCAGGATCGGTTCAGCTTGTTCATGGCGGGACTTGGGTTGACCATCTACCCCTGGTTCATCACAAACGCCTGGCTGCTCGCCCTGATCGGCGTGGCGCTGATGGCCGTACCGCTCGTGGTCTAAGGCGTGGTCTCCTCTCCCGCATCAGGGGTATGCGGGACCGTCCGGTGCGCGACGTAGGTATACATCACCGGCACCACGTAAAGCGAAAAGAATGCCCCGATCGAGAGCCCGGTCGTAATCACCAGTCCCATGTTGAACCGGCTTGCTGAACCCGGACCGCTTGCCAGCAGCAGTGGAATGGTGCCGAGAACCATGGCCGCCGTGGTCATCAGGATCGGCCGCAGCCGGATGCTCGAGGCCCGTTCCACCGCGGCACGGCGGTCGAGCCCCTCCTGTGCGCGGATCGTGTTCGCAAACTGCACGATCAGTATGCCCTGCTTCGTGATCAGGCCGATCAGGGTGACCAGCCCGACCTCCGTATAGATATTGACGGTTGCCACGCCCGCGTACAGAAAGATCAGCGCGCCACAGATCGACAGGGGCACCGTCATGAGCACAACGAGCGGGTCGCGAAAACTCTCGAACTGCGCCGAGAGCACGAGATATACGAGCAGCACCGAGAGCGCGAACGTGATGAGGAAACCGTGCCCCTGCGCCATGTACTGCCGGGACTGGCTTGCATAGCTGACTCCGAATCCCGTGGGCAACTCGCGGTGCGCAAGCTGTGTGAGATACGAAAGCCCCTGCCCAAGACTCACCCCCGGGGCCATCATCCCCTGGATGGTCGCCGAATTGAGCTGCTGGAACTGCGGCAGAAACTCGGGCTCTATCCGGTGTTCTATGGTCACCACTGCCGACAAGGGCACGAGCGCCCCGCTCGCTGCGCGCAGATAGTACGTGCGCAGCATGTCAGGGCTGGCGCGCAACCGGTCGGGGACCTGCGCGATGACCTTGTAGCTGCGTCCGGCCATGTCGAAACGGTTGACGTAATTGCCGCCGAGCAGGGCGTTGAGGTTGGTCCCGATCGTCTGCATCGACAGGCCGAGCGACCCGGCGATGTTCCGGTTGATGCGCAGGACCACCTCGGGATCGTCATAACGCAGGTCCTTGCTCAGGAATACGAACTTTCCGCTCTTCATCGCCGTACCAATCAGCGTGCCCGCGACCTGGTTGATCTTGCGGTAGCTCGCCGTCGAGGTGATCACGAACTGGATCGGCAGACCGCCGACCGAGCCTGGCAACGGCGGCAGCTGGAACGCGACCGCCTGGATACCGGTCAGGCGCGCGATCTTCTGCTGCAGCACGGGCAGCAGCTGCATCTGCGTCACCGATCGCTTGGCCCAGGGAACGAGCCGCATGCCGCCAACGAGCGAATTGCTCCCGACGCCTCCGCCAAACGAGATACCGTTGATCTGGAAGATCGCAGCGGTCTGCGGGAAACTCCTGAAGATCTTGTACATCTGTCGGCTGTAGTGATCGAGATAATGTCGTGTCGCGGTTGGCGGTGCGGTCCCTGAGACCAGCAGCACGCCCTTGTCCTCCATCGGTGCGAGCGCCTTGGGCGCACCGATAAACAGGATCGGGATCGCGATCACGATGGCCGCGCACAGCAGCAGCACGGCGGTCCGATTGTCGAGGACGCGGTTCAGGGACCGGTCGTAGGCGCCGCGCAGGCGGACGAAACCCATCTCGAGCGCATGCATGAAGCCCTGGGGTGGCGTACGCCGCAGGATCTTCGAACTCAGCATCGGCGACAACGTCAGCGCGACCACCATGGATACAAGGAAGGTGAACACAAGCGTCAGCGCGAACTCGCTGAACAGGCTGCCGGTCAGCCCCCCCTCGAACGCGATCGGCGCAAACACGGCAGCCACGGTGGTCGACATGACGATGATCGGTACGGCAAGTTCCCGTGCCGCAACGATGGCCGCGTCGCGCGGTGTGCGCCCTGCCTCAATGTAGCGGTGCACGTTTTCGACAACGATGATGGCATCATCGACGACAAGCCCGATCGCGAGCACGATCGCGAGCAGGGTGAGCAGATTGATGGAGAATCCAAACGCGTGCATCAGGATACCGCCACCGAAAATCGAGAGCGGGATGGCGGCTGCCGGTATGAGCAGCGCCCGGACGGAACCGAGAAACAGAAAGATCACGAGGACCACAATGCCGAGGGCGATGCCGATCGTGAGCAGCACTTCGTCAATCGAGCGGTGTATATACACACTGTAGTCGTGCGGGATCCGCGCCTCGATTCCGGGCGGGAGCGTGCTGTGGATCTCGGCAAAGACCTTATGCACCCCGTGTGCCACCGAGAGCTCGTTCGCGGACGGAGTGGTCTGGACCGCAATGAATGTTGACGGGACACCATCGAAGTACACGGCCTGGTTATAGTTCTGTGCGCCAAGCTGCACCCGCGCGACGTCGTCGAGCCGGACCAGCGCGTTGCCGGAGCTTTTCACGACGAGCCGCCGGAATTTCCTGGGATCCGTGTAGGAAGTGGTGGCAGTGATGGGGATGGCGATGTTCCGGCCCTTGGATCGGCCGACCGCGGAGACATAATTGTTCGCGGAAAGCGCTGTCACCACATCGGTCGGCGTGACGCCGAGCGCTGCCATGCGTACCGGATCAAGCCACACGCGCACGGCGAAGCTGTTGCCGCTCGCGCCGCTGCCGCCGGGCACGATCTGCGCCTGGCCGACACCGGGGACACCCTGGATCTTGGGCTGCACCACGCGCATCACATAATCGTTCACCTGCTGCTGGTTCAGCACGTGGCTGTAGAACGCGAGATACATGAGCGGCGCGGAGCTCCCGACCGTCTCATTGATTACCGGAGACTGGCTCTCGGTGGGCAGCTGGTTCCGCACCGCGTCGACCTGCGCCATCACGTGGGCGAGCGCCGCGTGCGGGCTGTA
>JAJYDT010000113.1 GCA_021777335.1 Pseudomonadota bacterium
GCGCAGGCGCATCGTCTTAACCTCACGACTCTCACCGTGGGGATCTGTGCTACGTAAGTTTCCGGCGTCAACGACAACGGCGCGATCGTTAGGGCCTACACGGATAGGTCGGGCATCATGGCCTCATTTTGACAACGTTGGTTCCTGCACGAACCTCAAGATTGAATTGCGCGGGTTCACTCCCGGCACCCTGGAACAGAGTGTTGCGAAGATTTTCTCAGCACGCTACTCGCCATAACATAAATTGAGGAACCGACGTTCATGAATAAAGTTATCGGTGTTTTTGTCATGGCCGCTGTACTGGCTGCCCCGCTGGCGCACGCTGATACCGGTTTCTATGCGGGGGCCAACTGGGGCAGGACCACGACTTCGGGATACGGCAATTCATGGGATTTCGGGTTTTTAGGCGGTTATCGCTTTAACCGTTATCTGGACGCGGAAGGCGGTTATGAGTCCATGATGGGGTATGAAATAATGCTTTGGAGCGCCAGCGTTCTCGGGCGCTACCCGCTCACCCCGCATGTGCACCTACTGGCACGTCTGGGCATGGCGTATTGGACGGAAAGCCCGACGGGCGCCTACGGGGCCACCGGCACGGATCCGCTGTTTGGCATAGGGATGTCCTATCGGGTCACGCATCACATAAGCCTGCGGGGTGAATACCAGATGTTGTCAAACAGCAGTGGTGGCCTAGGTGCGAATCTGGACACCCTAATGGTCGGTGCCATTTACCGCTTCTGAAAAACCTGAGTACCAGCTGCCGGGCCCATTTTTTAACGGGTGTCGTAGCTTAGACCACGACGTCGCATGTACGATGGTACGAGAGAGCTGAGTGGCAACCGATCAGCCTATTCGATCGTGATGCAGTCTTGTTTGTAAGGAGGAGGGGTTTGGGTAAGCGGCTTGGCCTATGTCTCGTGCTTGGTTTTTTGGTCGTGAGCCTTGAGACTGCGTTTGCGGATACCGTGGAGAGCAGCACCTCCGCTGGACCCGGTATTTTCAGTGAGGATGGAATCTACCACGGATTATCGAAGGCGCTACGCGACAGTGGTAATGGAATGGAGTGGACTGTCGATGCCGGCTATAGTCGTACCAGTTTTTCTGAGCGTAAAGGCCCGCCGGTTGTCGATATCACACGCTCACTTACGGGCACGCTCGGCGAAGAACGGGATGGTTGGCGCTATGGCGCCTCTTATTTCATTTCAGACACGCCAGCGGAGAATCTGCTCGGTACCGGGCCATTGATCTATCTTGGCCACACTTGGGAAGGTTCGGGAAATCGCCCGTCTCTAGATCTAAAAATTCGTTACTCGAGCTTAAATTACCGACTCGACAGCCATACAGGAGTCCTCGCTCTGGGCCAGGATGAGGCTCATGTTGGCACTGGGCTTTCATGGTCGATGTTTTCTCTGTATGCGGGGTACGGAGACTACCAATATCGCCACAACGTACAGCAATTCAACGGTGGACTGCAATCGAGCCAGACAATACGCGCAGCATTCACGCGTCTACGTGCCGCAATTTACGGGTTCCCTAGATATACAGTGGAAGGCGCGGCAACTGTTTCTCCCGACGCTGATTGGCAACTCACGCTGAACGAAGTTAAGACCGATGCGCTGATACCCCACGGCACCATCTATGCGACCCAAATACTCGCTGCACATGAGTTCGGGCGTTGGGAGATCGATGTCGGCGCCGAACGGGATCTCGATATCAAGTTTAATCAGACCATGGGGCTACTGAATGTCAGCTACCACTTCGATGAGTAGGCAGACAAGCGGCGCAATGGGATTTTGGTTAATTAGAGTTCACCCTGCGATTTCAAATTCGCACGATGTGTCAGGTCATCTCTGAGAGTACATGCTTGCGTTGGTATCGCAGGTACGCGGCGCCCGTGCTCCGCTGGTTACTAAAACTCGCTACCCATGACCGCTTGCCAGTCCCGAGGAGTCGCGAAGCCACCAAGCAGTACAGTTTCTCCATAACCACAGAGTTCCGGCTTGCTTAGGTTAGTTTTAGTGCTGCATATAGGCACAGCCTGGGCGGTCGGCCGATCGGCATGACACTTGATACCAGTCAATACGCACAGTTATCACCTCGCTATAATTAAACTATTGCTGGGTCGTATGAGGAGGTGGCGTGATGGATATCATCCTGATGATCTTGGTTGCATGCGGAATACTGATGACGCTTGGGGTTCTAGCCACCGGCGTTTACTCGATGGCGCATGGCGGTGTGTTCAACGATGAGCACAGTGGTCAACTGATGGCGCTGCGCGTCGGCCTTCAGGGACTGGTTGTGCTGCTTGTACTGGTCGGTATTATCGCTGCTCAGCATTGAACGAAGAAGTAGTGGGTAGTACGCGGGGAGGATGGTAGACAGCCCAAGGGAGTGGTCGTGCACTGGTGATGTCATCAGGTGCCCGATAACCTTTCTCGCCAATCTACGGGAGCCTGTCCCGGAACGTGTCTGAGCCGGATTTCCCTGAACACCCCGTCTTAGACCACCAGCCAAAGTCCCGTGGTATTCCCCGATCAGCCAGCCGCCGCCAATCCTGCAGATGACCATTTTTCTAAGACCCATAGTGGCTTTGTTGAATTGTTCGGCAATTTCCAGCCCCAGGCGGATACCATCGGTTATCTGTGGGTGCACAGACCTACATCCTGAATCTCCATAATTGATCTAGATCAATATTGATGGTGCCCCGGTGCCTATAGTGAAATCACTCCGTTCCAAAAATGCGGTCCGGAACCCTGCCACACACCCGCATGACCGCGTGGCAGATCATCACGTCTTCAATGGGGTACAGGGGGTTCATATGCAAGTTGAGATCAGCGGCAGGACGGTCGAGAGAGATGACGACGGCTATCTGGTCGATCCCTCAGATTGGAGCGAGGAGGTAGCGGAGGCGCTGGCGCTCGAAGCGGGGCTATCGTTTACCGACGAGCACCGGCGCATTATTGGGTTCATGCGCCACTATCTGGAAGAGCATGGAATTGCGCCTGACGCGCGGTTCGTAGTCAAGTACCTGGCGAACGACATGGGTCTAGGTTCGGCTGCGCGTAATGAACTGTTCCGTTTGTTTCCGTATGGTTACATGCAACAGGCATGCAAAATTGCAGGGCTGCGCCGGCCAAGGACTTGGAGTACGGGCTGAGAAGGTGTTGCTGACTAGGATCGCAGGTGTTCCTCCGTGTATAACGATAGCTCGATCATGCGCTCGAGGAGCTGTTCTGCGGATTGGCCGGGAAAGTTTCTGTACACCATCTCTTTCGCAAACAGCCGGCTGATGTAGCGAAGTTTGAGCGACTTGTTGCGTGACGCGTAGACAAAGTCACGATGCGCGTTGTTGATTACGATCACGTTCTGTTCTCCGTCGTAGCGAGATCGCCACAGTTCTCCGGGCGCGCGCTTGAAGGTGTAGCTTGGAAGTCCAAGCTTCAGCTCCGGCGACCCATGGTCGTGCTTCAACAGCGAATCGGTCACCGTTACCACTGCTTCGTTCGTACAAATGATATCGCCCTGGATGGCTGTGACACGCAAGCGCGTAAGCCCTGGCTCGCCCGGCGCGCGAAAGGTCGCAATCTCGCCGTGATCGTTGTCCAGCCAGCCACCGCCCTCGAGTGTCTCCCAGACGAATTGCACGGTGCCCTCAATGACGTGGCGCCCCCGATCGCGCGCAGATTTCTCCCCTCTCCGACTGCCACCACGCACGAAGCGGGTGAGGCGAGGACAGCGTACAATGGGCCCGCGAATTCAAAAAACTGTTTCTGCCGTTGTTCTACCTCCTGCCTGCCCGTCTCAAGGCCCGAGATGTCGGCCCAGTCTCCCGCCTGATCCGGTGCCGGGCGTGTCGCCGTGCTCCGGCCCCGGCGGACATGGATGTCGAACCAGTCGTATTCCTCGGCAGGCAACGCGAGCAGCGCCTCCCTGAATGCCTTCTGGATGGTGCGCAGTATATGTTCGCTGGTCCTCTCCTCCTCTGCGCGTTGTTGCGCCTCGATGATACTGCGAAGCGCTTCCTCAAGCGGTGCCATGGCCACGCAAAATGCCGAAAATGCTTCGTCTTGGATAATCCCGGTGCGTGTGCCGGGAGTCAGGTTGAGAAACGAGACATCGACAATGCCCTGCAGGTAACCGGCGGTCCAGGACGCCCGCTGAAAGGGCTCAAGTTGTGCCAAGTCCTCGAGAACGCGGGTCCCACCACGATACAGGCCAACCCGGTTGTTAGCTCCGGGCTCCGAAAGATAGATCTCCAGATAGACCTCGCCGAGCGGTGTCACCACCGGCGGCAGCTGGTGCAGCAGCTGCCCGGGAAACTGGCGCGGCTCGACCGCATACTCTTTCCGTGCCTGCCGGTCGATCACGGTGATCTTCACGCCCGATTGGCGGATCCGGTCTCGCAGTTCGGAGGCGAGATACCATTGAATCTTTTCGCCGCTCAACTGACGCAGACCGGCCAACAGTGGCTTGATCAACAGTTCCGTGCCCGGCGATGGCAGTAGGGTGCGCTTCGGGATGACTTGGTAGCCTGGTTCGCCCTTACGCATTGACATCTGATAGATCCGCCCATCTGTCCCGGACGACGTCAGGAGTAGCTCGTTGCCGATGGTCCAGAAGCTTAAAAGCCCGATACCGAACTCCCCTTGGAGACCCTGCGCCCCGCTTTCCTTCAGTCGCCGTTTGATGGAGTCACAGATATGTGTGGCGACATATTTGAAGTTCGGCGCGCCGGCTTCATCACGCGGGATCCCCTCGCCGTCATCCGCGATCCTCAGATAGTGCGCTCCGCGTTCTTTGCCGCGGGTGATGGTCACGCGGCGGGCATGCGCATCGATGCAGTTTTCGACGAATTCGGCCACCGCCTTCAGCGGATTGCTCTGTGAGAGGGCAATGATCGTGATAGCGTTCCAGTCGTCGCCGATACGAAGCCGTCCCGAGCTGGCGCGAACCGATGTTTTGGCCATTGATCTACGTATGGCCACGCGGGTTCCGGGGCTTTGCGGCCACGATAGCGTCGAGAACCTGAAGCATGCTCGCATTGTACGTGCCCGCTACCCGTCAATCAAAAAAACCAGAACGTGGCCTCGAATCGATTGATGGCAATCAAGGCGGACCCCAGGCGTCTGTCCAAGGATTACTGTTATAGGCGAGGAACCCTAACGTGAGCCTGATCAACGACTACTTGCAGAAGGGACACCATCGCTGTGACCGGCTACTGGAACAGGCCGAGGAAGCGGTTTCGGAGCACCACTGGGCTCGGGCGGCTG
>JAJYDT010000114.1 GCA_021777335.1 Pseudomonadota bacterium
CATTCGGGTAGCGCGCAATTCCCACGCTTGCCGTGAGGTATATCTTGCGGCCGTCCACATCCAGGGGAATTTCGCTGGACTGGACGATACTGGAGGCGATCGCAGCGACATCGCGTTCCGAGCCGGCCTCGCTCAGAAGAACCGTAAACTCATCGCCGCCCAGTCGGGAAACGGTGTCCGTTTCCCGCACCACACTCTTGATCCGGCACGCTGCGGCCTGCAGCAGCTTGTCGCCGAAACTGTGTCCCAGACTGTCGTTGATATCCTTGAAGCGGTCTAAATCGATGAACAGGATGGCAAATCCGGATTCATCGCGCCTGGCGTGCATGATCACCTGACCGATCCGGTCATAGAAGAGCTGGCGGTTGGGCAGGCCGGTCAGGGCGTCGTAATAGGCCAGCTGATGCAGTTGGCGCTGCAGGTGTTGCTGGCTGCTGATTTCCGCGAAAATCCCCACATAGTTCGTAACCGCTCCCGCGCGGTCACGGACCGAGCTGATTCTCAGCCATTCCGGATAGATCTCGCCGTTCTTGCGCCGGTTCCAGATCTGGCCGCTCCACGCTCCCGTATTTTGCAGCGATTGCCACATCGACTGATAGAAATCCGGTTCGTGGTGACCTGAGCTGAGCATATTGGGACGCTGCCCTTTCGCCTCCTCCAGCGTGTATCCGGTCGTTTCGGTGAACGCGCGGTTCACAAGAATAATTTTTGCCGAGACGTCGGTCACCACGATGCCGTCACTGGTATTGTCGAAAACGGATGCGGCAATGTCGTGGCGCCTGAGTTCGGCATCGAAATGGACGACCAGGGCAGAGAACAGAGACACCTGGGACACCACTCCCAGAAACCGGCCCTTCTCATCCACCACGGGAATATGCTCCTCGCGGGTTCGTCGGATGTATTCCAGCACCTGTTCCAGACGGGCATTGCCCGGCAACGGTTCGACTCGCCTCAGCGCGGCAAACTCGGCGAAGACGCCTTCCGGAGACAAAGCGAGCTGACCCTCCGCGGCCAGCCCAAGATAACGATCACCGTCGAAGACGGCGAATATCGTCGTGGCATCGCCACTGTGCGGGACATCACGATAGCACTGGTTTGCCTGGACACGGGTCACGGGCAGGGACAGCAGATCGGCAACTGTGAAGCGGTTCATCGACTGCAAACCCCCATACCGGTGACCGCCTCCGCACACGGACGCGGGATGTCTTCGGCTTTCACTGACAGACCGCCTTTGCGCAGCCGGATCTCCATCGACCCTGCGGCGCGCAGTACGGCGGCATGCACAAGTATGCCTTTAGTCACACAGCGCTCCGCACATAGACTTCCGAACGCTTTGGTGCCGGGAACGACAGTACCCTTCCCGCTACCTTGTGACCTGGCATTCCTGCCCATTATCGGCAGGCCTTGTTTTGTTTCAAGGGCTGCCGCAGGCTGGCCTTCGAACCTGCACGCAAATCCGTGGGTAATACCTTCAACTTCAATCACGCCCGCGTTCCTGAAAACAGGACCCCAAGGCGTTTGAAAAAGATACCTTTCTGCATATCGCAGCCTTTGGTTGAATGGGTTTCAATTTCCCGTCCGCAATAGTCCCATGCAAATTCAATGCCGAATGCCCCGATTCGCCTTTTCCCGGCCATTGAGCGGCAGCGTCGACGCGGGGCCACGTTCGATCAGAAGCAGGCCGGCCTGCCCGATCGCGCTCTCCGTCTATTAATTTTGCGTGACCCGTTCAACTGCAGTTGCATACAAACGCCACTGGTGACGATGCGTCGCATAATGTGCACCATCGTGCGTCGGCACCTGTTGTGTTTCCCCATTGGGGGTTGACTACTACTCGCTTAAGCATGGACAGACATGGCCATTCATGCTGTCATAATGTTATGAGATTAAGCGTGTGGGCTGAACTCCAGGGCATCAGCTACAAGACCGCTTGGCGCATGTGGAAAGCGGGGATGCTGCCGGTGCCGGCGGAGCAGCTACCGACCGGAACGGTGGTTGTGCATGCCGAGCGCCGCGGTGCGGGTGTTGCGCCCTATGCGCGCGTATCCAGCACAGATCAAAAGGCGGACCTGGATCGTCAACTGGCCCGCCTGACAGAGTTTGCCGTCTCACAAAGCATGGCCGTCGTTGACGCGGTCAAAGAAACGGGTTCAGGCTTGAATGGCCACCGCAAAGGCATGATGCGCCCGACTTGCGTAATCCCGAGTTCCAGACCATCGTTGTGGAACACCGCGACCGCCTGATGCGGTTCGGTTTCGAGTACGTGGAATCCGCCTTGGCGGCACAGGGCCGCGAAAGGTCATGGTGATCGAGCCGGACGAGATGACCGACGACTTCGTGCGCGACCTGCATGAAGTAATCGTCTCGATGTGCGCACGGCCGTACGGCAAGCGCAGCGCCCGTAACCGGGCACAAAAGGCGCTCGACGCGATTCATGAGTGATCACCCGATCTTCACCTACCAGACCCGGATCGAACTGACCGAAACGCAGGCCGGGATGCTGAGCGCCTATGCAGCCCTGTATGGGCAGGCCGAACGCAGCCTGTTTGCCGCCATGCGGGCCGGTGGTACGGCCAATGACTTGAAGCGCGCATTCCTGCCCCGATTCGGCCTCACCGCTCGCCAGTTCAACGCGATTCGCGTCGGACTGGACGGCAAGATCGTCTCGATCAAGGAACGACGGCCAGAATTGATTGCCGAGGCGGAAACCCGCATCAAACGTGCCGGGAAAGTCATGCCCAAGCTGCAGGCACGCGCGCCGGGATCAAACAGGCTCCACCAAAAGAAACGCCGCCTTTCCACGCTTCGGGCGCATCTGGCGGCCATGAAGTCGGATCACGAGTCCGGTGCGGTTCGTCTGTGCTTCGGTTCCAAACGCTCATTCCGTGCCGAGGTCGACCTCGCGGCCAATGGCTACGCTAGCCACGGCGAGTGGAAGGCGCACTGGCGGGCGGCCCGCTCCAGCCAGTTTTCCGCGCTGGGAAGCGGGGACGAGACCGCCGGCAACCAGACCTGCCAGGCCCGGCTCGAAGCGGATGGGTCTCTCACCCTCTGTCTGCGCCTACCCAACGGGCTGGCACCTTCCCGCAAGATCATGGAATTGCCCGGCGTCCGGTTCGCCTATGGCCATGACGCCATCGTGGCCGCCCTGTCGAGCAGTCGCCGCATTGCCGCCCAGACCAAAGCCGGGAAGTCCATCGTCAAGCGGACCGGCGCGGCGATCAGCTACCGCTTCCTGCGCGACGAGAGAGGTTGGCGCGTCTTCGCCAGCGTCGAGGCGCAGGCGGTGAATCCCGCCTCCCGGCACGAGCTGGGCGCGGTCGGCATCGACGTGAACGCCGATCATTTGGCCGGGGCGGAAACGGACCGCTTCGGCAACCTGGTCAAAGCGTTTCGCATCGCCCTGCCGCTTTACGGCAAGACGGCCGATCAGGCCAAGGCCTTGATCGGCGATGCCTGTGTCGCCATGGCGAACTGCGCCCAGGCCGCCGGCAAGCCCGTCGTGATCGAAGAGCTGAATTTCCAGAAGAAGAAGGCAGGACTGGAGGCTGTCGACCCGCGGCAGGCGCGGATGCTGAGCTCATTTGCCTGCAACCAGGTCATCGCCGGCCTCAAGGCGGCGTGCTTCCGGGCCGGGGTCGAAGTCATCAAGGTCAACCCGGCCTATGCCTCGGTGATCGGGGCGGTGAATTCCGCCCAGCCGAGAGGGATTTCTGTTCATCAGGGCGCGGCATTGGCCATCGCCCGCCGAGGATTGGGCTTCTCCGAACGTCCGACCGTGCGGCAGGCCATTGTGCCGGCGCGCAATGGCGGCCATGTCACCTTCGATCTACCCGTGAGGAATCGGTCGAGGCATGTGTGGTCGTTCTGGTCGGCAGTGCGGACGAAGCTCAAAGCGGCGCATGCAGCGCATTATCGGTCGGGCGAAGCGAAAGCCAAACCCGCGCCTCTGATCTCGGCGACGCGGTCAGTGTGCGCTCACCGATCTTTGCCGGCGAAATTCCGGCACGCGAATCGTGATCAACACTGTTCGGATCACGTCCTGGATGACATTCCATGGTAAGTGGAATGTTTGTCTATGGTTTTAGGAACGGTTAACAGCCTTGCATCGGGCGGAATCTCACTCCCCGGGCATCGCCGCGACAGCCACGAGCGGGTCGGGAGTTCAGCCCTCAGTCCCAGCCCAATCTCCGGGGTCATGACAATGCCGGTCGACTTCCTACGGGCCGCCGCAGGACCAAAGCCCTTCGCCGCACCCGTCCGGCGAATGGCCAAAAAACAGTCTCGCTGCTGCGCGAACCCGGAAAAACCGGGGGCCTGAACGTCAGCCCATTTGCCGAGCCCCGGTCCTTGCTGGACCGCAATCCGGACACCGCCTCACCCAAGGACTCCTGCGCTGCCCGCCCGGCTGACTGACCTTCCGGCAACGCAAGACGTTGCCGGGAAAGCGAGCCCAGCCTTCAGGCGATCATTCAGTGCGCCGCAACGTAGACAGTCAGCAGCACGAGCAGTATCGTGACCGCCTGCATCACGACCCGCGTGCTCATTAATTGAATCTCGTGCTTGCGGTCGAATGTACCACCGTGTCCCATCGAAGTTATTCCGGTCACCAGGGTCACCAGAGTCGCCAGCATGCCCAGCATGATGAACAGCGTCAGAATCGTCATGGCCATTCCTCCTTTCTGTCATCTGCACACACCATTTTTTCCCGGCACCCCCCTGCGAGGCAGCCGGTAAAAAAACAGTGTTACATGGTTAAAATCTAGGCTGCTGGAGGGAATCCGCATTGACGTGGATCAAGCAGTCACGCTTTAGACACTGTATACCGCAAAATGGCCGGCGACGGCAGACAGGGCTTTCGGAACCGGGCGGCATCAGCCGGCCGCTGCCGATCCTCGCGAGGCAAGCGCAAAGCGCACGGTCGCCCTGAGCCCCCGTCCGTTCTTTCCAGCTCCGAGCGCAATGCGGCCGCGATGGCGCTCAACGATATTCTTGACAATCGCCAGGCCCAGCCCGCTACCGGGCACCTGGGTACCGGGCTCGCGATAAAACCGGTCGAATACCCGCGAAAGATGTTCTGCACAGATGCCGGGCCCGCTGTCTTCCACTTCCAGCACCGCGTTCCCGGCAGCAGCGCTGACGCTCAGATCGATGCGTCCGCCGCTCGGCGTATAGCGGATGGCATTGTCCACCAGATTCCCCAGCATCACACGCAGACTGTCCGAATCAACGTCCACCATCGCCCG